>JAIOQF010000324.1 GCA_021413535.1 Verrucomicrobiota bacterium | reverse complement strand
TTCACATAGGCCTCTTGATACAAGGCCTGCATGGCCTCTTCCATGTTCAGCGGGCCGAGATCCACCGGCTTTTCTTCCGGCTTGTCCGCTGGGGTCACTGCCGGCTTGTCGGGTGGCTTCACAACTGGCGCAGCCGGTGGTTTGGCCGGCGGCGCGGCAGGTGGAGCCGCAGGCGGCGCTGCCGGTGGTTTTGCTGGAGGCTTGGCCGGCGGCTTCTTCGCCTGGGCGCAAAGCGATTCCGCGCCCATCAGCCACGACACCACCGCGATAAAAAATACAGTCGGCAGAACGCCGATTTTGGAAATCATCTTATGATTTTGCAAGAAATTGGGGGCCATGCGCAAGCTAATTTTCCTGAATCGGGGAAACATTTAGACATGACCTCCTCGGCACAGCAACAAATATCCCTTCGCATTCGTAAAAAATATCCGCATCCAGCAGAGCCGCTGATCCCGCTGGCACGTGTATGCATGACTGCTACGATCCCTTACATCATGAAATCCGCCACCCTGCCCGCCCCCGTGCTGACCATCATCCGCTCCGCACTCGATGAAGACATTCAAGGCGGCGACCTCACTTGTGAATTTTTTGTCGATTCTAAATCGATGAGCTCAGCCCGCATTCTAGCCCGGGAGCCCGGCATCCTCGCTGGCAGCGAAATTGCGGCCCGCGTATTTCAGGAGGTGGACCCGCGCATAATGGTGCAACTCGACCAGCCAGATGGGGCATCATTCTCGAAAGGCGACACCCTGTTGCGCATCACTGGTCCCACGCGCGGCATCCTGTCCGCCGAACGCTGCGCCTTGAATTTCCTGCAACGACTCTGCGGTATCGCCAGTCTGACTCGTCGCTATGTCGACGCAGTGAAACCCTATCCGGTCAAGGTGCTCGACACCCGCAAGACCACACCCGGCTGGCGCTGGCTGGAAAAAATGGCCGTGCGCGCCGGTGGCGGAACCAATCATCGCATGGGGCTGTATGACCGGGTGATGGTGAAAGATAATCATCTGCTGGCGGATGATCGGCTCGATGATTTGCAAAATGCCATCGACCGCGTGAAAGCCGCGCATCCCGGCGTCATGGTCGAGCTTGAAGCGGACACGCTGGAGCAGGTGGAAAACTTCCTCACACTGCGTGGTGCCGACATGATCCTGCTCGACAACATGCCTCCGGCCAAACTGCGCGAAGCCGTCACGCTGGTGCACGGTCGCATCTTTCTCGAAGCCAGCGGCGGGATTACTCTGGAGACCATCAACGAAGTCGCGTCCACCGGCGTGGACGCCATCTCCTGCGGCGCGCTGACCCACTCGGCGCGCGCGCTGGATTTATCGCTGGAGCTGGAGTGAAAGGAGCGCGGACTGAAGTCCACTGGTGGCTCCGTATGCGGACTGAAATCCGCGCTCCCGACTGAGTTCACTCCTTCACTCATCAACCGGCGCATCCACTGCCTGCAAAAACAAGCCGCCAAATTCGGCCTCCAACTGGAATCACTTTCTGTCCCTTGGCTCACACATGCCTTTGGCAACGGCATGGAGAACACCACACAAGACAAACAAAACAAAAATCGTGGCGATCCACTTCCAAATCACCGGCCTCGCGAAATCCTGCCAAATGCCGATGATCGTCGTCAGCCCAAGAGCGATACCGAGACAAACAAATGCCGCAGCAAGAATTGCGCAGAGCTTTTGATATCCGTTCATCTGTGTGATTTCGTAGTCTGACAGTCTACCATTATACTATCCTTCATTTATGCAGGCTAATCGTCTGACAGCACATTTGCCCGCGAGAATGAACCATCATGGTCTCCTATCCCACGCCGCCGCCAGACGCCAGCTTTTTTGATCTTGCTAAACGGTTATGGCGCGGGCAGCGACGGCTGCGATGAGCATAAAGGGAGCGCGGACACTCCTGTCCGCTATCCATTCATCTTCGCAGCGGAGCTGCCTGTCTGACGAGGTGCGGACAAGAGTGTCCGCGCTCCCGACTGAGTTCACCCGAGAAACATCTCCCAATCCCGCACGCCATGCGTGTTGCGAATGAAATAAGTTGATGGCATCTCGCGCGGGGCGGCGGGTGACTTCGCTAACTTCAGTCCGATCTCCTCCGGGGTGCGACTGCCCTTGCGTGAATTAACGCGCTTATCGGCCAGCACGCAGTTTTCCCATGTGGTCTTCCCGCCGCGCGACCGAGGCACGACGTGGTCGATGTTTCCTTCTTCGCGGCCGAGTTTTTTTCCCGTGTATTGGCAGACGCCGCCGTCGCGCTCCCAGATGCCGCGCGTGCTAAGCTTGGGCCGGTGCTTCGGCACCTTGGCATAACGGGCGAGGACTATGACCGTAGGCACCCGCACCGCACCATGCACAGTGCCGACCCCGTTGTCGCACTCCCGCACGCCGAGCGTGAGCCATTTATCCCACTTGCACGGCTCCATATTTTCGCCGGCACCGATATCCAAAGCCGTCGCGGTTCCCGCAGCCATCATGCAGTAGGCATCGGCCGGAGTTTTAACATCAATAGCCTGCCAGTTGCGGTTCAGCACCAGCACAGTCGCCTTGTGAAGCATATCACTCATGACTGGATGAAGAATCTGTTGAGCAAGGTGATTTAGTCAAACTGTTTGATGACTCGCGCATTCTCAGCGCGGATCTTTCCAGCCCGATCCACTGTCTCCACCCCTACTTCTTCGGTAATCCCGCCGCCTTCACTCGATCGAGCGACTCTCGGGTGATCACATGCATGCTTTCCAGCGCAGTGGCCCGCGCCACGATGGATTCCGTGACCGTGTTGCCCTGCGCATCACGCACCACGGCCGGCATCAGTTGAAGATTGGCCAGATGACACGCCGCCTCCGGCGCCAGTGCTACTGGAACGACTTGCCCCACAGCAACTTTCTCATCAAGCCAGCCCGGAGATTTGATCAGTGCTGCTTCGCCGCGCTCGAGGTTGATCATATTGACCATGTCATCCAGCAACTGCAGCTTCTGCGCTTTTTCGTAACTCTCTTCCACATTCTTGCTGATCACTTGACCCGCTTCTTCCGGCAGTTCCAGCTGAACACAGGCTGCGGCAATCATCTTGGGAAGATCCACACCGGCAATCTTCGCCTTCTGCAGAAAGTAGATCAGCTTGAAGAACGCCGCTTCATCCGGCACCAGCGGCACCGGCTTCTCCCGCTCTCGGGTCAGCGGCTCCATCCATTTCCGGCATTCGCCGGCCCAATATTTCTCGGTGCGTTCTTGACGCCAGGTCTCAAATTTAAAATATCCAGCGATCAAGCCGGCAATGATCAGCAGCGTGAGGATGATGCGCATGGTCGTAAGCTAACCGGATGTTTGGGGCTGAGGCAACTGTCGTCAACGATTTGCGGCGGACAGCCTCTCGTGCTCCACCCGGCGCATCACGGATTTGTCGCGGCACAACGCCAGCGCGTCATCAAGAATAATGAAGCCGTGGCGCAGCAGGTGGGCCAGGCTGTCATCGATGGTGTGCATGCCATCGTTCGCACCGACTTGGATCAGGCCGGGAATTTGTGAAAACCGACGCTGACGAATGCAGGCGGCGATGCCGCTGTTGTTGCACATGACCTCGGTGGCCAGCACCCGCCCCGGCTGATCGGCCCGCGTCAAGAGATGCTGGCAGACGACCCCCAGC
>JAIOQF010000323.1 GCA_021413535.1 Verrucomicrobiota bacterium | reverse complement strand
TTGTGAGCGCGCTCCAGTCGTCGGGAACAATTATTCCCGGAGGTGATGTGGATATCAAAGACGTTCGGATGATCGTGAGCACGAGCGGAACGCCGGATGATCCCGCCACTCTGGCACGTCTGCCAGTCGGGTTGGACGCCGCTGGATCTGGAATCGTGCGACTGGGCGATGTTGCCGATGTGACCTGGGGGCAGGAGGAGCAAAATGTGTTTGGGCGGTTCAATGGGGAGCCTGCAGCCTTCGTCACAGTGATGATGCAGAAGGGTCGCAACGTTGTCAGTGTCAATGAGGCGGTTAGGACGGAGCTCAATGGTTTCGCGAAGGAATTGCCAGCTGGTGCCCGGATCGAGATCGGGTTTGATCAATCCAAGAACGTCGCCAGCCGGATGTCGCATCTGGGAAGGGATTTTTTATTCGCACTCCTGCTGGTGCTGATCACGCTTTCTCCGCTCGGACTTCGGGCGTCGGTCATCGTCATGATTTCCATCCCGCTGTGTCTCGCGCTAGGTGTCGCGGCGCTCCAGTGGTGCGGCTTCGGATTGAATCAGCTATCCATCGTCGGCTGCATCATCGCGCTGGGATTGCTGGTGGACGATTCCATTGTGGTGATCGAAAACATCGCGCGTTTTCGACGCGAGGGGCATAGTGCCCTTGATGCATCCCGGCTGGCGACGAAGCAGATTTTTGCGGCGGTTCTGGGAACGACCGCCACATTGCTTTTTGCTTTTCTGCCACTGTTGATGCTGCCTGAGGCGGCGGGATTGTTCATCCGGAGTCTGCCGGCTGCCGTCGTTTTCGCGGTGCTGGCATCGCTCGTGGTCGCGGTGACCATCGTGCCCTGGCTGGCGAGTCATTTTTTCACCGGCGCAGGGCCGGCTGGTGGCAATCGAGTGATGCACGGTTTGCAGCGCGTTATCACAGGTCTCTATCGGCCGGTTTTGCGTTGGTGCATGCACAACCGGGTGACGACCGTGGCTGTGGCAATCGCACTCTGCCTTGTCAGTTTGGGCTTTATCCCGGCGGTCGGCTTTAGTCTTTTTCCGAAGGCGGATATTCCTCAGTTTCTAGTGGAGATTGATGCCGGTGAAAATGCCGGACTAACGACCACGGATACTGTTGCCCGCAAGGCCGAGAAAATCCTCCGCAGTGAACCGGAGGTGGAGAGTCTTTTCACAACGGTGGGACAAGGGAATCCGAGGGTGTATTACAATGTTTTCCAATCAGGTCGAAAGACGAGTCTGGCCGCCATTTTGGTAGGACTAAAATCTTACGACACTCGGAAGACGCCAGTCCTTCTTGCCAAGTTGCGAAACGACCTCGACAAGATTCCGGGGGCGCACATCGAACTCAAGGAGTTCCAGAATGGTCCGCCCGTTTTTGCACCGCTCGAAATCCGGGTGATCGGCGAAGACATGGAAACCATTTCGCAAAAAGCCGGGGAGGTTGAGAAGATATTGCGTGAAACTCCCGGAACACGGAACGTCGACAATCCGGCGCGAGCGGTTCGGTCGGATTTGATGGCACAGCTTGATGATGATCGGCTCGCCGCGCTGGGATTAGACCGCGCTGCAGCCCAACAACTGGTCCGGCTCGTATTCGCGGGACTTGAAGTCGGCAAGGTTCGCGATATCGGAGGCGTGGAGCGCACCATCCGAATTCGACTGCCCCAAACAGAACATGCAACGCTGGAAGATTGGAACGAGACAGTGATCCCTGCGGTCAACGGGCGGGACTTGTTACTCAAAGAACTCGCTCCGATGGAGCCGCGCTCAGGACCGGCCATGATCGAGCGCCGAGGCGGCGAGCGAGTAATGACCATCAGCGCACAAGTTCAAGAAGGACGCAACATCGAGCAGGTAACGGAGGATGCGCAGGGGCGACTGCGGCAGTTGAAGTTTCCCTCGGGCTGTCGATACGAGCTTGGCGGCGAAGTTGAAAGCCGCGTATCGAGCTTCGCCGGTTTTGGAAATGCCATCTTGCTGGCCGTCTTCGGCTGTCTTGCCATTCTGATTTTGGAGTTCAAGACCTTTCGCGGCATGTTAATCGTGGCATCGGTGATTCCACTTGGGATCATCGGTGGCCTCGCCGGTTTGTGGCTCGCCGGCTACAGTCTCTCGTTCATGGCGATGATTGGGTTTATTGCCCTCATCGGCATCGAGATCAAGAACAGCATCCTGCTGGTGGATTTCACGAATCAACTGCGAGCCAAGGGTGTGTCGTTGGATGACGCCGTGGCGCAGGCGGGAGAAGTGCGTTTCCTTCCAGTCGTGTTGACCACGCTGACCGCACTCGGTGCACTGGTGCCGCTCGCACTGGAACAGTCGGCACTCTATTCCCCGCTGGCCGTCGTCATCATGGGTGGCTCGATCAGTTCCCTTCTGTTGTCGCGACTTGTGACACCCGTGCTTTACCAAATGCTGGCTCCCGAAGTGAAAGCACAACATTGAACCTGCCTTGCCAATGACCCGCAACAACGACAGAACCTTGGGAGAGAGGACCGCGATTTCTTCAGATCGTTATGACGTCGTAATCGTTGGCGCCGGCCCCGTGGGATTGATGCTGGCATGTCTGCTAGGGGCTAGAGGTTTGCACGTTTTGCTTCTGGAAAAACGGACCACGATCCCTGCCCATTCAATGGCCATCGGCATCACTCCGCCCTCGCTGCGGCTTCTCGGGAAACTCGGCTTGGACGCGGATTTCGTGTCCCGCGGAGTCAAAGTTGAAAACTGCTTCATTCATGGGGAATCCGGCTATCTCGGCCGCGTGACGTTTCAGGATCTTCCCGGGGAATATCAGTTCATTCTTTCGTTGCCGCAGGCGGACACAATTTTTCTTCTGCAACGGAAGCTCGCCGAATACCCGACGGTCACGCTGTGCTATGGAGCCGAGGTCGTGGAACTTTCACAGGACGAAGAAACTTGCCGGATCCTCTATGCTCATGGATCAGAGCGCCGGATGCACACGGTTGCAGCGAAGTTAGTCGCCGCGTGTGACGGAAGCCGGAGCCCGGTGCGGGAGATGCTTGGGATCCGTGCCGTTGGACGAGACTATCGCCGCCACTTTGTCATGGGGGACTTTTCCGAGGACAACGGAATGCACGATGAAGCGCATCTCTTTTTCAAAACGGCCGGTTCCGTTGAGTCTTTTCCTCTTCCCGGCGGGAGACGACGCTGGATTGTGCAAACAGACAATTTCATCTCGGAAACTTCCGCCGATTTTCTCAGTTCGGTCGTGGCCGAGCGCTGCGGACTGACGCCTTCTCCTGCAAAACAGTTGAATCAAAGTTCGTTCACACCGCACCGTTTCAACTGTGAGCGCTATTACCAAGGACGAGTGATCATTTGTGGGGATGCGGCTCACGGCATGAGCCCCGTCGGCGGGCAAGGGATGAATACCGGATTTGCCGATGCGGAATTTCTCGCAAGCGCACTTATTTCCATCGTGCAACGCGGGGTGTCTGCTGAAACTTTTCTGGCGGGTTACGATCGATATCGCCGCCGAGCAGCTCAAAGCGCCATCAGCCGCGCTGACTGGGGAATGTGGCTGGGAACGTGGCGCGGTCGCCCCCTATCCGTGCTGCGCGATTTCATCATTCGTCATGTCCTCTGCAAAGGGATCATCTCCCGACACATGGGACCTTTCTATGCCATGCTCACCATCCCCTATAACAGCCTCGACCGCGTGCCGGTTCAGGCGCTTCGCGAAATTCCGATTTAACATCACCACCCCATGACTGACTCCTTGCAACGCAAAATCGATGCTGCTCCAGCCCAAGCCGTAAGCAGTGCCTCCGGCATGACACTCGGAGGCGTGGCCTCACACTATGATGATCTCGACAAATTCTACCGTGAAATTTGGGGTGAACACGTGCATCACGGCGTTTGGCATACCGGGAAGGAGAGCGACATAGAAGCTGCGGAGAATCTGGTGACGATGGTGGCGGATGCCGGTCAGATTGGCCAAGGGACGCGAGTCTGCGACATCGGCTGCGGATATGGGGCGACCGCCAAAATCCTGGCAGAACGTCGCGGGGCTGAGGTCACCGGCATGACGATTTCCGAAGTTCAACTGAGCTATGCGCAGGAATTCAACGCTGTGCCCGGGAAGACCACCTTTCTGCTCCGCGACTGGTATGCCAACCAACTGCCTGACGAAAGCTTCGACGTGGTGATCTCGATTGAAAGTCTGGAACACATGCCTGATCTGCCAAAGTTTTTCGCGGAAGCGAATCGGGTGCTGCGGCCCGGGGGCCGACTGGTGGCCAGCGCGTGGATGTCGTGCGAGAATCCGGGGGCGATGTCGCGGCGATTCTTGATCGATGCCATCAGTCGAGAGGCACAGCTTGCCGGGATCCGTCCCGCGAGTGAATTCATGGCGGCTATCAAGTTGGCAAATTTTTCAAATGCATCGATGGATGATCTGGCAAAAAAAGTCAAACGCACCTGGCCGCTCTGTGCGTGGAGGACTATCAAGGGGCTTCTTACGAAGGCACATTACCGGCGTTTTATCTTCAGCAGCAAAAATCCAAACCGTATATTCGCTCTCACGCTGTTCCGGATCTGGCTGGCCTACAATCTCGGAGTGATGCGCTACGGCTTTTTCACCGCGGAAAAGCCGCGACAATAGCTCGTCGTAATCTTATCAAATCCCCCACCCCAATAGTGCGCTGTATCGCAGCCTGGCCAACGAACTGTGAATATAATTTATTAGCTCACATTTCTGAATGACGCGGATTCAGCTCGTGAACGATCAAGTAAGCCAGTAAGCAAACTAACTTACAGCTTCTTCACCAGCACCCGCGGGTTGCGGCCGCTCTTGTCATATTGCTCGCGCCGTGCTGCGGGAAGCGCCTCAGGCGAAGTTTCGACAAAGCCCATCTTCTCCTCAAAAAAGCGAAAGGCCTGCGTGCTGAGCAGAAAAATCTGGGCGCAGCCCCGCTGCCGCGCAATCTCCTCGGCGTAGGCCACCAGCTTCCGACCGTGCCCCTTGTTCTTGTGCGCCCTTCTGACAAAAAGGCAGGCCAGCTCCCCCGCCTTCGTTTTGTCCGGCATCTCATAAACATGAAGTGCGACCGTGCCGACAGCATGACCGTCGAGTTCAATCACGAAAAAATCGCCGATCTTCTTTTGCATCTGATCCTTCGTGCGTGGGGCAAGCGCGGCGTCCTCCACGCTCTGCCGCATCATCGTCAACAACGCGGGTATGTCGTTGATCTTGGCCTTGCGAATTTGCTGATAATCGTCGGCATGAATCATGGTCCCGACGCCTTCGTTGCTGAAAACTTCCGCCAGCAGCACCTCATCCAGGTTGCCGTCCACGATATGCACACGGGGCACGCCCTCGCTGCACGCCATCGCACCATGGCGCAACTTTGATAACAGGCTCACATCCAAACCGTGATCTTTCCGCTTCAATATTTCCCGGGCGTCGGCCACGCTGAGCTGGGCGATCCGAGTCTCTTCCGAATCAAACAAGCCTTTCTCCGCAACGAAAATAACTTTCGCCGCATCGAGTTCCAAGGCGACGTCCACGGCGATTTCATCGGAGTTCAAACGCAGCGTGTTACCACGACTGTCGTATCCGAGCGGCGGAAGCACGGGAATCATTCCATCACGAAGCATGGCGAGCAATGCGCGATCATCCACGCGCTCGATTCGTCCGGTATGTTCAAGGTCTACTCCATCGATCACACCCGCAGGATGCACCGCGAGCGCATTCGGCACCGCGACGCGCAGTTCGAGCGCCGTAAGATCGGCCACGAGTTCACTGGTCAGCCGGGAGATCGCATCCGCGCTTACATCAAGCGTTGCCTGATCGGTCAGTCCCATGCCGTCATCATTGCTCAGCTTGACACCTCTCACGGTGGCCAGTTCCTGAATTTGCAAGCGCGCGCCGAAGACCAGCGCGATCTGGATGCTGAGCGACTGCAGAACGGCGATATCCTGAAGCAAACTGGGAAAATTCGGCAGACGCATTACCGCGCCATCGAACGCAATTACGAAAATGCGCTCCCGGAATTGCGGGACGTATTGCAGAATGCCTCTGAGATCTTCGAATTTCATTTTAATAAAAGCGCCCAATCATCCGACATGCGCTCGTTTCTGCAACTCCAAGCTCGGGCCTAATTTACCTCCTTGAAATCGCGAATAGCCGCCTGTCTGTTTTCGGTAGTCGTGAAGCAGAGCGATACGGCGACAGTTGTCAGGGTGCCCAGCGTAATGCGCCATGGGAAGGCGATGATGAAGGGCTTCGTGATGCCAAGTGCAAGTTGCACCTCCTTCACGCTGAAACAAACGACCGCGATGAACCCAGCCACCATCGCCAGCACATTGCCGAAGTCATTGCCCCGCGTTTTCGTGAACATGGCCACCAGGAAAATTCCGAGCACCGATCCAAACGTGTAACCCAGAATGCCGAGCACCAGCGGAATGATGCGCGTCTCAGGATGCCAGGTCACATACCACGCTGTCGTCACCCCAACACCGATGATGCAAACCGCAAACATCAGCGTGCTCCACCGCAGCACGCGCATCTTGGCGGCGTCCCCCGAATCGAGCCTCATCTTCGGGATAATAAAGTCGCGCGCGAAACTCGTCGAAAGTGCATTCAAAGCCGTGCTAAGCGAGCCCATGGCTGTCGAAAGAATGCCTGCCGTCACCAGTCCACGCAACCCCGCTGGCATGACGTGAAGAATGAAGTAGGGAAACACTTCCCGTGTATCCTCATGAGGCAGGGCGGTGTTCGGATGCTGCTGATAGTAGAGCGAGAGCAGCAGACCAATGAAAACAAACGCGCTCACGATGGGCACATCAGCAAAACCGGACAAGACCGTGGCGAACGCGCTCTGACGGCGGTTTTTCGCGGTCAGCATGCGTTGCACCGTATCCTGATCGATGCCGTGAGTGGCCATCGTGACAAAGGTGGAGGCGATGAAAGCGGCCCACATGGTGTATTCGTTGGTCAAAATATAGGCGAAATCCAAACGACCATTGGGCGCACCCCAGTCAAAGAAAGTTGGCGCTTGAATATGTCCGGCAATCGCGGCCCATCCCCCGTCGATCTTGCCCAGAAGAAACACGATGGCAAAGCCCACCGCCGCAACCAGCACACCCACTTGAATAAAATCTGTCCAGATGACGGCACGGATGCCTCCGATGGAGGTATAGAGGGCCGTCAGCAGAGTCACCAAAACCAGGGCACCGGTGAACATCCAGAACTTTTCCATCGGCACCGCCTGACGTCCCGACAGCATCTCGAAGGCCAGCACGACGATGATGGCTGAAACATAAAGACGCGTTCCCATGGCCAGCACCCGCGTGATCATGAATGTGATGGACGCCGCCTTTCGCGTCACCGGACCGAAGCGCGTCTGAAGGAATTCATAAATCGAAATGACACCATGCTTGTAATAAACCGGGATGAACACCGCACTGACAAAAATGCGCGCCAAAATGGTGCCGATGGCCAGCTGGACATAAGTCCAGTTGCGCTTCTCAAAGCCCTCGCCAGGCGCACCGAGGAACGTCGCCGCGCTGATCTCCGCAGCAATGATGCTTGCCAGCACCGCCCACCATGGTGTTTGACGGTCGCCGAGGGTGAACCCTTCCACGCTGCCGCTTTTGCCGCGCTGCGAGAGACCGATGCTGAGAATGATGATGAAATATAGGAGCAGAACCAGAACGTCCCAGAACATGTGCATAGTCCCGGACGATGGAGGGTCTCGGAGGGTTTGGCGATGGAAAAATTTGGGATGATGAACTGCAGTTCGCGAGCCTCATCGCAATCATTACTTGCTCATCCAGCACCGGCGGAATGCCTATGCGACACCCATGCTGGAAGCCTGTGCCACCCCTTTCGGGCACTACTTATGCCGCTCGTTGAAGCGCGCCATCTCGCGCTGGGCTTCGCGGTTCTCGACTTTCTTTTTCAAATCCTGACGCTGGTCTCCCTTGGTCTTGCCTTTGCCGACGCCTAGCTCGATTTTTACACGACTGTTCTTCCAATAGGCGCGCAGCGGAACGATGGCCAGATGCTTCTGCTGGCTCTGGGCGTAGAGCTTGAAGATTTCATTCTTGTGCAGCAGCAGACGACGCGAACGCGTGGGCTCATGCTGCGTATGACTCGCCTTCTCGTAGGGCTGGATGTGACAGTTAAAGAGAAAGACCTGGCCGCGGTCAACGCGCGCGAAGGCATCGTTGATGTTGATGTGCCCGGCACGGATGGATTTAACCTCTGTGCCTCTGAGCTCGATGCCAGCCTCGTATTTCTCGAGGATGTGATAATCGCGTCCGGCTTTGCGGTTGGTGGCGATTTCGCTCATGATCGGGGGCATGGGCCGTCACACCCGGAACGGCGCGAGCCGATCAGAGAATGGCGGTCTCGATGATTTCGTCGCGCACGATCTTGATCTTGCCTTCGATGATTTCGGTGAGCGCGATGTCAGCCTCTCTCATGCCGGGCTTTCTTTCCACTAGAGCCGGGCGGCCCTGGGTGAGCTGACGGACGCGCTTCGAGACAGCGTTGATGAGGAGCGGGTGATCGTGGATCACAAGGGCGGCTTTTTCGACAAGTTCGGATTTCATAGACTCGGGACAATTCGTAATGGCTCCTTGGTTGGGAGATTCTGAGGGTGGTGAGAGTAAGCGTGACGGCCACTTTGGCAAGCGGAAGCTACGCGCTGGGTTTAGATGCAGGGTTAGGCTGGGATGAGCGGTTGCGCCGCCGAAGGGTGATGCGCTTGAAGCGCTGGGTGCCAGCGGCGCTCTCGCTCATGATGGCAGGGTCTTCCGCAAAGATGTTGTGCACGAGCCGACGGTAGTAGCTGTTGAGCGGATTTAAGATCACGGACTGTCCAGTGGCGCGGACTCGGTCGGCCTGCTGTTTCACTTTTTCCAGAAGCCGGTCTTCCCGCATGCTGCGATAGTATTCGCAATCCACCCGGATGCGCGGCGCGGTCGGATCCTGGCGCAGAAGGATTCGATTCACGAGATATTGAATATCCTCCAGCACTTCGCCCCGGCGACCAATGAGGTCATCGGGCTCCTCGCAGAGAATTTGCAGCGTAGGACCGTCCTCGCCGTTATCCTCCTCGATCGTGACCACAAAGCCGAGGTAGCCCAGCAGGGTGTCAAGAATCTGGCGTGCCTGGTCGAGTGGAGTCATCAGTCCTTGTTGCGGGTGGAACGGGTGCTGCCTCCTCCAAGGCGCGGGGGGCCGGACTTGTCCTTTTTCTTTTTGTTGGGCGATCCAAAAGAAGACTGGGGCGTTCCCGGCGTGGCACCAGATGCGGAACCCGGGGGACGTTTTGTTAGGGCCACATCTTTTCCGAAACGAAGCTGAATCTGCGCCTGGAGGATGCTGAAAATATTCTGCGTGGTCCAGTAGAGCGCGAGGGCAGAGGCGAAGTTGTAACAGATGAAGAGGAAGATCAGCGGCATGAACATCATCATGCGCTGCTGGGCTTTGTCGACCGACTGCGGCTGCGGAGTGAGCTTCATCTGAAGGACGTTCGTGACCACCATAATGAGCGGCAATGGATTGACCGCGAAGCCAGCGAAATGCGCCACCGTGTCCGGCAGGGAGAGATCTGGCACCCAGAGGAAACTCTGGCCGCGCAGTTCGGCGGCGACTTGAAGCGCGCTGTAGAAGCCGAAGAATATCGGAATCTGCACCATCATCGGCAGGCAGCCGCCGAGCGGATTGACGCCATACTCCTTGTAGAGCTTCATCATTTCCGCCTGCTGTTTCTGCGGATCGTCTTTGAATTTGGCCTGGAGTTCCTTGAGCTTGGGCGAGAGCAGGCCCATGCGTTTCATCGTGGAGTTGGCACGCGCCTGCACGGGCCAGAGGATGCTGCGCACGAAGATGGTGAGCAGAATGATGGCCGCGCCCCAGCTCTGGAAGCACCAGTCGTGGAAGTTGCGCAGCCAGTAGATGAGGAAGCGGCTGATCCACGAAAACCACCCATAGAACATCACATAACGAAGCTGGCGATCCGGATCCACATTATCGATGTGCTTCAAGTCATGGAAGATTTTCGGGCCGAGATAAATTCGCAGATCGAACTTCTTTGATTCTCCTGAGCCGATTTCGATCTTCGGCAGGCCAAGTCCGCCATGGATCGCGTTGTCGGTGGTCGCACCCGAGATGTTTTTGAATTCGTCGTTGCTGTGATCAATCAAGAACGGCATGCTCCAAATCGTGCCCGCCTGATCTTCCTTTGTGCAAATAAGCTGCGCATAGAAGCGGCTCATCACTCCGGCCCAGCGCAAACGATCGAGCGGTTTTTGCAGATCCGTCGTGACACCCCCCATCCAGTGCGAGCCAAAATAACTCGTGTCCTTTTTATCTGGATCACCGGCGTCATTCCAGCAGAAACCAGGCTTGACGATTTCATCAGGACGGAGCGAATGCGCTGCGCCTGTGTAGAGAAACAGATTCTCGCGGATGATCTTTTCACCAGCCTTGTTCGTGAAGGTCAGCGTGAAATCCAGCAGACTCGCGCTGCCGCCCTTGCCCTCGGTGAAGGAATACTCTTTGCGGATGATCAGATGCTCGGGCGACTCCGCCTCGAAGGCGATCCCCTGCCCGGTCTGCGAGACCATTTTATAATCCAAATCATCCCACTTGTTGAATCCGCTGCCGAGCGCACCCATCGCTGCCTTGCCGTGCGAGTTGAGTTCGACCAGGTCCTTAGAAGCGAGCATTTGCGCGCTGCGGATGCCGCCGCCTTTCGTGGTGAAGGTGTAGGCAACCTCGCTATTTTTCAGAAGGAACTTCTGCTCCGGCGCACTGACCGATGGGGCCGGAGCATTTCCCGGCTGCGCCGTGATGACGGGATCAGGCTTGCTGGCTTCAATCTTGCTGGGTTCAACAGCAGCTGTCTCAGCGGCTTTCGTCGGCTGAACTGGAGCGGGCGGCTTAGGCCACCAACTTGCGAGGCCAATGAGCAATGCGCCGCCAATGATGACGAGCCAGTCTGTGCGATTTAACTTCATGCGTTTAAAAATAGATTATTCAATTTCTGACGGTGGCACCTTCCTCCCGGGCACCGGGTCTTCCCCACCTTCGCACCAGGGATGACAACGGGCGATGCGCTTCAACCCCATCCAGGTTCCGCGCAACACACCATGTGTTTCCACGGCTTGAAGAAAATATTCCGAGCAGGTCGGCGCAAAACGACAGCCACTGCCCGGTCCGCCTGCTGCGTGCAGCAAGGGTGAGATGAACCGCTGGTAGCCACGGATGGCGATGCGGATGATCGGTTTCATGCTGGTTCATCTGGCGGGGTTGTCTTGAAAAATTCCGGCGCGTGTGGCGCAGCGTTTCCAGTCCTGTTTCAGTTCATCCATCGTGGCCTGCGTCGAATTCCATCGGGCAATGATGACCATCCAGAGACCGGATGAGATGTGGGCGCCCTCGTGACGGATAATTTCCCGGAGGCGGCGGCGCACCTGATTGCGATGCACCGCGTTGCCGATCTTTCGACCCGTAATGATGCCGCAACGCGAAGGCGAGGTGCCGCCTGTTGGCAGGACATTGATCACCAGAAACCGGCCCTTCTGGCCAGTGCCTCCAGCCTTCACGCGGGCGAATTCGCCGTGACGTTTCAGCCGACGCGAAGACGGCAGGCCCACGGTGTCAGTGTTTCGGACGCGCCTGCCTCGTGCCCTTGGGCGTGTGGAGGTGCGTGTGACGCTTGAATTTGGTTTCCACGCCTTTCGGCAGCAGGCGCTTGCGGCCACGTCTGCGGCGGCGCGCGATGGTCTCGGCGCCGCTTTTGGTTTTCATGCGGGCGCGGAACCCGAATTGTTGCTTGCGGGTGCGCTTCGAGGGCTGGTAGGTGCGTTTGGGCATAATTCAGAAATCAATTTTGACTGCAAGGAGGCTCATTCAGGGAGCACCAAGCAGGAGGGACGAGGATTCTAGAGGGTTGCGGCATTTTGTCAAACCGCAAACATCCATCGCCAAAGTTCGTGGCGCGGTCGAGCAAAGTTTCGATTTTGCTGCTTGGTGTTTTTGCGGCAACGCGTAACATTCGCCGCTTATGTCCTCCTTCACCTTAAATTCTGAATCGCGCATCGAAGCCGCCACGCTAGATGATCTCCCGCAGTTGACGGATCTGGTCATGGCCTTGCTGGCCCAAGAAGAGGACTTCGCGCCAGACCGCGAGAAGCAGAAGCACGGCATCAAACTCATCCTCGAACAACCCAATCGCGGACGCATCTTCGTGCTCCGCAACGATCACTTTATTATAGGCATGGTGAACCTGCTATTCACTATCTCCACCGCTGAGGGCGGCTTCGTCATCCTCATGGAAGACGTCATCGTTCATCCTGCTCACCGCGGTCAAGGCTACGGCACCCGCCTGCTGCAATACGCCATTCAGTATGCGCAAGAGAAGCAGTTTAAGCGCATCACTATCCTCACCGATCAGATCAGCGCTGAAAGCCAGCGCTTCTTCCAGCGCAACGGTTTCCAGCACTCTCACATGATTCCGATGCGCCTCGTCTTTACCGGCGAAAAAAATTAAGATTAGCGGCACCCTCTCGCGACGTAGACTGAAACGGTGAGAGGCTAGAGACGTAAGATGCGGCCGCGTCGAGATCGCTATCCGCGAGTCGAAATTTACACCACCGTAATGATCCCCTGCGATAATTCCATATATTTCCTATCGGAATATTTCAATATTCGCCTTGCGGCCCCAGATTTCCAGCGTATTATGGCACCACATTATGAGTAAAGGTTCCCCTGAAGACATCAAGATCGCCAGCCACGGACTCCGCGGCACCATCGCCCAGACATTGGCCGATCCCGCCCTGACCCACGTCGACGACTCGGACAACGTCCTGCTCAAGCACCACGGCAGCTACCAGCAGGATGACCGCGATCTGCGCGCCCAACTTTCCAAGGAGAAAAAGGAAAAAGCTTGGAGCTTCATGGTCCGCAGCAAGATGCCCGGCGGACGCGTCACCGCCGCCCAGTGGCTCATCCATGACGATATCTGCACCAAGGCAGCTGGCACTCTCCGCCTCACCACCCGCCAGGGCATTCAGCTCCATGGCGTCCTGAAAGGCGAACTGAAGCACCTAATTGCCAGCGTCAACCGCTCCGGCCTCACCACCATGGGCGCTTGCGGCGATGTCGTGCGCAACGTCATGGGCCCTGCCTCACCCGTCAAAAATTTTGTTCACGAGGACACCCAAAAGCTTGCGGAGGAAATTTCCCGTCGCACGCTCTGGCGCAGTTCCGGTTACGCAGAAATCTGGCTCGATGGAGAAAAAGTCGAACTACTCTCCGAGTGCAACCTGCCTGATGGCGTCGAAGATCCGCTCTACGGAAAAGTCTGGCTCCCGCGCAAATTCAAAATGGGCATCGCCATTGCCCCGCAAAATGACGTCGACATTTTCTCGCAAGACGTCGGCTTTGTTCCGCATGTAGTCGGCAACACCGTGGAAGGCTACTCCATCTTCATCGGTGGCGGCTTTGGCATGAGCCACGGCCAACTCTCCACGCGCCCGTTCCTCGCCCAGCCCCTCGGTTATGTGAAACGCGCGAACGTCGTCGATGTCACGCTCGCCATCGTCACCACCCAGCGCGACTTCGGCAATCGCGAAGAACGGAAGCTGGCGCGCATGAAATATCTAGTCGAGACCAAGGGCATCGAATGGTTCCGCAATGAAGTGCAGACCCGGGTGCCCGGTGTGGAGATCGCGCCCGTGAAGGAAATCAAATTCGACACCGTCGAGGACAATCTCGGCTGGCACGAGCAAGGCGACGGCAACTGGTTCTGCGCCGTCTATGTCGCGCAGGGTCGCATCAAGGATGCCGACGGCCCGCGCTACCGCAGTGCCTTCCGTGAAATTGCGCAGTCGCTCAAGCTGCCCTTCGTCATTACGCCCAACACCAATCTCATCATCGCCGACATCGCGCCCGATCAGCGCGCTGCCGTCACCGACATTCTCGCGAAACACAACATCCCCCTCCCCGATGGCATGACCGCGACCCGCAAAGTCGCCCATGCCTGCGTCGCCCTGCCCACCTGCGGACTCTCGCTTTCCGAAAGCGAACGAGTCTTCGGCGGCGTGCTTGATGGCATCGACAGCATCCTGCGCGAACTCAAGCTTGAAGACGAACCCATCTTGATTCGCATGACCGGCTGCCCCAACGGCTGCGCCCGGCCTTACAATGCCGACATCGGATTCGTCGGTCGCGCCCCAGGGAAATACGCCATGTTCGTCGGCGGCAGCATTCGTGGCGACCGGCTTGCCGGCTTGGAGAAAAAAGTCGTGCTCCTCGCTGACATCCCGAACGAAGTGCGTCCGCTGCTCGAAGATTACGCCGCGAACCGCCAGCCCAACGAGCGCTTCACCGACTTCTGGGGCCGCACCCGCGTCAACGGCGCAGCACCCACGCCGGAGCAGTTCCACATCGAGTTCACCGAACGAGCCGCGAAGAAAGCCGCAGAGAAAGAATTATCGGTCGTTGAATAGCACAAGCGTGTGCTGCGATGCTCTTTGAATCGAACTGAAGTTGCGCAGCCCAAACGACTGCCAGCAGCCGGTGGACAGACCGTGCTCTCTTCCTTCATCCAGACGTAATGAAAAGTTCAACTGCCGCGGCCTGGGCCATCGCCCTTCATGAGGCCGCGCACGCGACACAATCGAAGACGATGCGCGCCGCGCTGGACATGCGCCAGAGCAACATCAAGCTGACGCGTTATGTGCCGATGTTATCCGCCGTGATGTTCGCGGTGCTCGGATTTCTCAAGCGAGTGCCGTTCACCATCGGCTGGCGCATCGTAGCCGCCATCTGGTTTATCGTGATGTTGCTCAATGTCCTGAGCCTGCCTATCGAGTTCAACGCTTCGCAGCGCGCGCTGGCATTTCTGGAACGCAAGCTGCGGAATAATTCCGAGATACTGGATCAGTTCAAAAAGCTGCTCAACGGCGTCGCGTGGCGCGACACCGCGGCATTCCTTCGTTCGCCGATCTACTCCGAGTTCCCAGAAGCCTGTGGTGAGAGCGACAGCCTTGACGCTGGTGGTGGGAGGGTCACCGAGTTTAAGCAGGGCCCTTGCTTGTTTCAGGCGGCGCAGTTTGAGATAGCGCATGGGCGGAACGCCAAGCTCCCTTAGGAAGACATCACGAACCGTGCGCTCCGGGGCGCCCACGGCAGCGCACAATTCCAGCATGTAAACCGGCTGATGGGAGCGGTCGTGCAAGTAGTCCTGCGCCCGGCGCAGGATGCGGGTTCTCTCGGCGGCTTGAATCGCCCGCCCCTCCCTTTCACAAGATGAAAGGGCCAGGACCAGCGCGCTCGTGAGGGATCGTTCCATGCCGGACTTGGCGTCCTCTTGGAGAAACACCTCCGGCCTTTGTTGCGCCACCCACCGGATCGACTCGACCGTCTCGCAGAGGTGCGAGAAATGTCTCGGCTCCGGAGTGAGAAGAGCGCAGCCGGCGTCCGCCACGGGCAGACGGGAAAGCTGAGCCGCCTGCGCCGCCGCCTCGAGTTCCGCGATCGGGAAAGGGACATAGGCGTATTCCCCCGGATCGATCACCACCGAGTGATGCTCGGCCCTGTCGCCATAAAGAGTAAGAGACGTTGCTCCATTCTTGCGCCGTCCATTGATGAGAACGGGCTGCCGGTAATGGAGGTCAAGCAGGAGGGAAACGTGCCCGGTGTTCCCGGTCGCCCGGGCAATCCAGGGCGTCGACCGCACACCGTAACGAAGGAGCGTGGTCTCCAGTGGGGCAAGCAACAGGTGGTTGTTGAATCGCCCGGAGCGCGTTTGAATGATCTCCGCATCCTCGTGCCGCAAGAGGTCCGAGAATCCGTCACAATCCGTGAAGGAGAACGACATCACCGGCGTCCCGGTGGACTCTTTGACTGCTGGCTTCCAAGCCTGCCGTTTTTGCATAGTGAATAGATTTCCAGAATCCGCGTCGTGAAGCAAGGTTTGATCGGCAGAAATAACTCTCGGAAGTGACGAATGACGTATGACAAACTATTTGATTTCCGGGTATCTTCGCATTTCGCATTCTAGACAGACCACACTTTAACCCTACACCACTGAATCGATGAAACCATCCAGATATCTCGTTGCTATTCTTACTGCCGCCACCCTTCTGGGCACCAACTCCACTGGCACTGCTGCGGACAAAGACGCCGCCGCTGTCTTGGAGAACAAAGTTGACCCGCAGGCCATCGCCATCCTGAACCGCGCTGTGGAGAAACTTGCTGGCGCCAAACAATTCTCCGTCAATGCGGAAATCTGGTCGGAAACCGAACTCGAAGAGGGTGGCCGGGCCCAGTTCACCAAGACCGTGGATGTGAAACTCCGCCGTCCAAACAAGGTGCAGGCCGACGTGAAGACATCGGTGCCCAAGCGCAGTTTCTACTACGACGGCAAGCACTTCGCCCTGCTCGATCAGCAGAAAGGTTTCTACGGAATCGCCGATGCACCGGCCACTATTGACGAGACGCTGGCAAAAATGGAAGACGACTACGGCGTCTCGTTCCCAATCAATGACCTTCTTCTCAGCCGGCCATTCGGAGACGGAGCAGCGAAGACCAAGGCTGCGCAATATCTCGGCATCGAACCGGTGCTGGGTGTCCTCTGCCACCATCTCGCCTTTCAGAATGACTCCATCGACTGGCAGGCCTGGGTGGAAGACGGCCCGGTGGCCGTGGTCCGTAAAGTGGTGATCACCCCCAAGGATGATGGAGACGATGAAACTGACGAATTGCAAACCACGGCCATTCTCACCAAGTGGGATTTCACCACGGAATTGCCGGACTATGTGTTCACCTTCACCCCGCCCAATGGCTCTGCCAAAATCGAATTTGTCCCCACAAAAAAGGCCGATGCCGAACCCAAATCTTCCAAGTAAACCTTCAACTCATATCTCCACCATGAAGACCATGATCCATCGCTTCCAACAGCCCGTCGCCCTTCTTACGATCGCCGTCCTCGCGGCCACCACCGTCACCAGCGAGGCCGGGCGCAGCATCAATCGCAGCGTCAACGTTCACAGTAATCGAAACGTGAACGTGAACAGAAATCGCAACGTAAACGTCAACACCAACCGGAATGTGAACGTCAATTCCCGCCGGCATGTGGATGTGGATGTTGACATCGACCGGCACCATCATGGCTTTGGCGTCGGCGTTGCCGCCGGCATGGTCACCGGCGCGGTCATCGGTTCCGCTGTGCGAACTCTGCCGCGCGGCTGTTCCACGGTGTATGTCGGCAGTTCACCCTACATGTATTACGGCGGCACTTACTACCAGTCCTCGTCGTCCGGCTATGTGATCGTGCAGCCGCCCATCGGTGTCATCGTGCCCGTGCTGCCGCCTGGCGCCAGCATCGTTGTCGTCAATGGCGGCACCTACTACAGCTTCAACGGTCTCTACTATCAGCCCGTGCTCTACAACGGTGTGACTCAATACCGCACCGTGCAGTTCTGATCATTCGCACTGCCCTTGAACCTCTCGTCTCCCATCCACTTCCATGAAAACGCACAAGCTTAGCCTCGCACTCGCTGCCCTTGCTGCCATCGCCACTCCGCTCTCTGCCGAAGAAGGCGGTTCGGGACATTACATCCCGGGCTCGATGTCATCCTTCATCGACAGCGTGCCGCCCAGCGAGACTTTCATCGCCCGTTTGAACATCGCAACCTACGACGGATCGTTCTCCAAGGACTTGTCGATTGCCGGAATCCGTGCTGGTGCGGTCGATGCCAACTCGTTCGCCGCGGGCCTCACGCTCCTCTGGCGTCCGCCGCTCGATATGGGTGAGAACTGGTCCTACGCCATGAGCGCAACCGTCCCCTGGGTTTGGATGGACGTGAGCGCCAACGTTCAGGCAACACGCGGCGGTGTTCCGGTCACGATCCGGCGCTCAGACAACGAAAACGGATTGGGCGACATCGTGCTGATCCCGCTGATGCTGAACTACAAGTTCTCCCCTGATTTCAGCGCCAATTTCCGCGTGGCCGCCTACACGCCAACCGGTGATTACCAGGTGGGACGACTGGCAAACACTGGCAAGAACTACTGGACCTTCGAGCCGACTTTCGCGCTGATGTATTTTGGCCAAAAGAACGGCTTCGAGGCCTCGCTCGTCACTGGCTACGACTTCACCCCGGAAAACAACGCCACGAACTACCAGACAGGCAACCAGTTCCACATGGACGGCACACTCGCGCAGCACTTCCCGGTTGCGGGCGGACTCGCGGGCGCCGGCGTTTCTGGATTCTGGTATAAACAAGTCACTGGCGACAGCGGAGCCGGCGCGACCCTCGGCAGCTTCGAGGGCAGCACCTCGGGCATCGGCCCGGTTATTTCCTACACGAAAAAGCTCGGCAACGTGGACATGATCGCCGAATTGAAATGGCTCCACGAACTGGAGACTACCCGGCGGCTCGAAGGTGATTACATCTGGTTCAAGCTCGTGCTCAAGTTCTGACGCCCCATTCAAGTCGGTGGCAGCACTCTTCTTTCGTTCCTTTCAACGCAATCCACTCCATGATACCAGACTCATTGCTGACCACCCTCAGCCTCGCACTGGCCGCGCTGTTCGCGCCCGCCGCCGTTGCTCAGGAGATTCTCCCCTTCGCACCCACTCCGTCCGGCTCCACTCCGGGCCTGACGATTCAGGATTCCACCTACAAGAAACGCGTCGAGCCGAAACGCCTCGCGGATGGCGCGCCAAACATCCTCATCATTCTCATGGACGACGTGGGGCCAGCCACGCCTTCGACTTACGGTGGCGAGATCAACACGCCAACGCTCGATCGTGTGGCGAAGATGGGCGTCTCGTTCAATCGTTTTCACTCCACGGCCATGTGCTCGCCGACGCGCGCATCGCTGCTCACCGGACGCAATCACACCTTCGTCGGCAATGGTCAGATTGCGGCGATTGCGAATGACTTCGACGGCTTCAGCGGAGTCATCCCGAAGTCCTCCGCGACCGTAGCGGAAGTGCTGAAAAACTACGGCTACAACACTGGTTGCTGGGGCAAGTGGCACAACACGCCCGAAGAGCAGATCACGAACAAGGGACCGTTCGAGTATTGGCCGAGCGGCTACGGCTTCGAATATTTCTACGGCTTCCTCGCCGGAGAAGCCTCGCAGTATGAACCAACGCTGACGCGCAACACCACCGAGGTTACCGAGCATCTGCCCAAGGGCTACCACCTTACCGAAGACATCGCGACGGATGCCATCAAGTGGCTGCGCGAACAAAAAGCCTATGCACCAGACAAGCCATTATGTATTGGGCACCGGGAGCATCGCATGGGCCGCATCAGGTTATGAAAGAATGGGCCGACAAGTATAAAGGCAAGTTCGACGACGGTTGGGACAAGTATCGCGAGCGCGTCTTCGCGAAGGCCAAGGCGAAGAATTGGATTCCGCAGAATGCGAAACTTACGCCGCGTCCCGCTTCGATGGCTTCGTGGGATTCCATCCCCGAAGATGAAAAGCCTTTTCAGCGCCGCCTCATGGAAGTCTTCGCCGGATTCACCGAGCACGCCGATTACCATGCTGGTCGCGTCATTGATGAGATCGAGAAGGAAGGGAAACTCGACAACACGCTCATCTTCTACATCTGGGGCGACAACGGCTCCTCCTCCGAAGGTTTGCATGGAACCATCAGCGAGCAACTCGCGCAGAATGGGATTCCGACCAAGATTTCTCAGCACCTCGAAGCGCTGAAGGAACTCGGTGGACTCGATGCACTCGGGGGTCCGAAAACTGACAACATGTATCATGCCGCTTGGGCTTGGGCGGGGAGCACGCCTTATCAGGGAACCAAACTGATGGGTGCTTATTTCGGCGGCATCCGCCAGCCGATGGCCGTCTCGTGGCCGAAACGCATCAAGGCCGACCCGACCGCGCGTCCGCAGTTTCACCACGTCATTGATATTGTCCCGACGATTTACGAACTCACGAAGATCACTCCGCCCAAAGTGGTGAATGGTTTCGAGCAGGATCCGATTGCCGGAGTCAGCATGGCCTACGCGTTTGGCGACGCGAAGGCACCGGGCGCGCGCAAGACCCAGTTCTTCGACATCATGGCCAGTCGCGGCATCTACCACGACGGTTGGTTCGCCAGCGCTCCGGGTCCACGTGAACCATGGGTGGGCGGGATGCCCAAGGGCGTCAAGGAATGGTCGCCGCTGACGGACAAGTGGGAGCTTTACAACCTCGAAGAAGACTGGAGCCAGGCGAACGATCTCGCCGCCGCGAATCCGAAAAAGCTCGAAGAGATGAAGCTGCTCTTCCTCGTCGAATCGACCAAGAACAAGAACCTTCCTATCGGCGGCGGCCTATGGTCCACTGCGATGTTCCATCCCGAAGACGCGCCCGCTTCCACCCTCACGGAATGGACCTTCGATGGCCCCATGACACGGATGCCGGAATCCGCTGCGCCGAAGCTCGGCAAGAATAGCAGCCTCGTGACCATGGATGTGGACGTGCCCGCGAATGCGAACGGCGTGCTCTACGCACTGGCCGGCTTCTCCGGCGGCGTCACCTGCTACGTGAAGGACGGTTTTCTGTGCTACGAGTTCAACTTGTTTGAAGTCCAGCGCACCAAGCTCAAATCCAAAGCCAAGCTGCCGATTGGCAAGGTGAAGGTGGAAGTAGAGTCGAAGCTCGTCGCGAAGATCGGTGGCCCGATGGATGTCACACTGAAGGTGAATGGCAAGGAAGTCGCGCAAGGCCAAGTGCCCGCCGCCATGTCGCTCCACTTCACATCGAATGCGACCTTCGACATCGGCACCGACCTCGATTCGCCTGTCTCGCTCGACTACTTCGACCAGGCCCCGTTCGCCTTCAACGGCACCATCGGGACGACGACGATCAAGTATTTGAAGAAGTAGGAACCCAACCATGAAAACGAAACTCGTCCTCGCCGCGCTGTGCGGCTTCAAGATCGCGGCATTCTCCGCCACACCCGATGACGGCTCCGTGCTGCCGTTCCCGTCCGCACCTACCGCAAGCGTAGCCGGGCCGACGTTGCAGGAATCAACTCACAAACGCCGTGTCGAGCCTGAGCGTTTGCCAAAAGGCGCACCAAACGTGCTGATCGTGTTGATTGATGACGCGGGCTTCGGCACGCCCGACACATTTGGCGGGTTCGCTCACACACCGACGCTTTCACGGCTGCGCGACGAAGGCATTAGCTACAATCGTTTCCACACCACCTCGATTTGTTCACCTACACGTGCTTCGCTGCTCACGGGGCGCAATCATCAGCGCGTCGGCAATGGCACGATTGCGGAGCGCGCGGTGGATTGGGATGGCTACACGGGCGTCATGCCGAAGACATCGGCGACCATTGCTGAGGTTCTGAAAAACTACGGCTACAAAACTTCCGCTTTCGGCAAGTGGCACAACACGCCCGCCGACCAAACGACGGCGATGGGACCGTTCACGTATTGGCCGACGAGTTATGGATTCGAGCACTTCTATGGTTTCCTCGCGGGCGAGACCTCGCAGTGGGAACCACGCCTCGTGGAAAACACGACCACCATCGAGCCGCCGCACAATGAGAAGTATCATCTCACTGATGATCTGGCGGACAAAGGCATCACCTGGCTGAAGAAGCATCGAGCCTTCGCTCCAGACAAACCGTTCTTTATGTATTGGGCACCGGGTGGCGTTCACGGACCACTCCACGTCAACGCGCAATGGGCCGACAAATACAAAGGCAAGTTTGACCAGGGCTGGGACAAACTCCGCGAGGAAACCTTTGCCCGTCAGAAAGCACTTGGTTGGATTCCCGCCGACACCAAACTCACGCCGCGCGACAAGACCATGACTGCTTGGGTCGACATTCCCGAAGCCGAGCGCGCCTTCCAGACACGCCTGATGGAACTCTATGCGGGCTTCGTCGAACACACGGATGCGCAGGTTGGCAGACTGGTGGATTTCCTCGACTCTACCGGACAGCGCGACAACACGATCATCTTCTACATCTGGGGCGACAACGGCTCTTCCGCTGAAGGTCAGAACGGTTCCATCAGCGAGTTGCTCGCGCAGAATCAAATCCCCAACACCATCGCCCAGCAGATGAAGGCCCTCGAGGAACTCGGTGGTCTTAAAGCGCTCGGCGGTCCGCTGACCGATCCTTTGTATCACGCGAGTTGGGCCTGGGCGGGCAGCACTCCCTTCCGCTCCACCAAACTCGTCGCTGCGCATTTCGGCGGCACGCGCAATCCACTCGTCGTTTCGTGGCCGAAGAAGATCAAAGCGGACAAGGCGGTGCGTTCGCAGTTCTATCACGTCAACGACATCGCCCCGACACTCTACGATGTCATCGGCATCAAGGCTCCGAAGTCGGTCAACGGCTTCCCGCAGGATCCCATCGATGGCGTGAGCATGGCCGCGTCCTTCAGTGATGCGAAAGCACCCGAGAACAAACACGTCCAATACTTCGACAACAACGGCAGCGACGGCATTTACCAGGATGGCTGGTATGCCTGCACCTTCGGCCCTCTCAGTCCGTGGCTGAACGCGCAACCGGGACTGGACAAATGGGACTCAAGCAAAGCCGTGTGGGAACTCTACGACATCACCAAGGACTTCTCCCAGATGCACGATCTCGCCAAGGAGATGCCGGAGAAAACCGAAGAAATGAAAAAACTCTTCCTCCAACAGGCGAAGGACAACAAAGCCTTCCCGATCGGTGCCGGCATCTGGCTGCGCATTCATCCCGAAGACCGAATCAAGACGCCCTACACGAGCTGGACCTTCGACGACTCGACCAACCGCATGCCCGAGTTCACCGCGCCCGCCTTGGGCAACCACAACAACACTGTAACCATCGACATGGAATGTGGCGCGAACGCCAGCGGCGTGCTCTACGCCATGGGCGGCTCCGGCGGCGGTCTCACCTGCTACATGGACAAGGGTCACCTCATGTTTGAATACAACTTGATGATCATCGACCGCTCGATCGCCAAGTCGACGGAGAAGATTCCGCCCGGCAAACACACCGTCGTCGTGACCACCACACTCAAAGCTCCGAAGCCCGGCGCGCCCGCGGACATCGTGCTCACCGTCGATGGCAAAGAAGTCGCCCGCACAGCCGTGAAGATGACCGTCCCCGCCGCCTTCACTGCCAGTGAAAGTTTCGACGTCGGCGTCGATCTCGGTTCGCTTGTCTTCGGACTGATCTTGACCGGCTTGGCTTCAGCACCGGCTGCGGAATTGAAACCCAACATCATCCACATCGTCGCCGATGATCTCGGCTGGAAGGATGTCGGTTTCAACGGCTGCACTGACATCAAGACGCCGAACATCGACGCGCTGGCCGCAGACGGCGCGAAATTCACGCAGTTCTACGTCCAGCCCATGTGCACGCCAACACGTGCCGCGCTGATGACTGGCCGTTATCCCTTCCGCTACGGTTTGCAAACCATCGTTATTCCCGGCCCCGCCGGCTATGGTCTCGACACCAGCGAGCATCTGATGCCGCAGTGCCTCAAGGATGCCGGTTACACCACGGCCATCATCGGCAAGTGGCATCTCGGCCATGCGGACACGAAGTATTGGCCGAAACAGCGCGGCTTCGATTACCAATACGGCGCGATGATCGGCGAGCTGGATTACTACACGCACAGCGATGCCGGCGTGCTCGACTGGTTCCGCAACAACAAGCCGGTCAAAGAAGAAGGCTACACCACCCAGCTCCTCGGCAACGACGCCGTGAAATACATCAACGAGCGCGAGCCGGGCAAACCGTTCTATCTCTATCTCACCTTCAACGCGCCGCACACGCCGTATGAAGCGCCGCAGGATTACATCGACCGCTACAAGAACATCGCCGACCCCACGCACCGCATCTACGCCGGCATGGTCACGTGCATGGACGACGAGGTTGGCCGTGTCGTGGCTGCGCTCGAGAAGAAGGGATTGCGCGAGAACACGCTGATTGTTTTCAATAGCGACAACGGCGGTACGCGCAACGCGATGTTTGCCGGCCAGATGGCCGACTTGTCCAA
>JAIOQF010000322.1 GCA_021413535.1 Verrucomicrobiota bacterium | reverse complement strand
GCATCCACCTCGGAAGCCCAGGAAAGCGTCGGCATCGAAATCGCCGAACAAGTGAAAGCGAATCTCCTCGAAGGCACGGTCGTCAACGCCATCAACATGCCGAACGTTGATCCCAAGACGCTCGCGGAGATCGGCCCCTTCCTCCGCTTTGGCGAAATCCTCGGCCGCCTCATTTCCCAGATCGCCCCGCAACGCGCGGAATTCCTGCGCGTGAACTACAGTGGAAACCTCGGCAAGCTCGATACCACTCTCGTCTCGCGCGGAGTGCTCAAGGGTTATCTCGAAAGGCCCATGGGCGCGGATCAGGTCAACCTCATCAATGCCATCAGCAGCGCGGAAAATCTCGGCCTGCGTTTCACCGAAAGCCGGCTGCCCGAGCCCTGCGAGTTCAGCGACCTCATCGAAGTCCACGTCGGCAACGCCGCACAGACCGCCACCATCGCCGGTTCCTTCTTCGGCGGCGACCCGCGCATCGTCAGAATCAACGGTCGCCGCGTCGAAGCGAAACCTGAAGGCACCTTGCTCCTGCTGGAGAACATCGATCAACCCGGCATGATCGGCGCTTATGGCACCATCCTTGGCAAGCATAAGGTCAACATCGCCAACATGAGCCTGAGCCGAAACGTCGAAGGCGGCACTGCGCTCACCCTGCTAACACTAGATTCCAAACCGAACGAAGCGGTTCTCAATGACCTCAAAAAAATCGATGGTGTAAAGAATATTCACTGCGTGGTGGTCGAGCCTAAATAGTCATGTCCCAACCCTTTCTCTCCGAATCTTTCCACATCCTCTGGTCCACGCTCGCGCCAGAAGCGGTCGAGCAGGATATCACGCTCGCCCTTTCCCGCGCCGGGCAAGCCTTGGACGCGATCATCAATCAGGAACGTGGCAAACTGACTTTCGAAAGTGTCATGCTCGCTCAGGAAGAAGCCCTGCGCTTGTTGAACGAATCATGGGGATTGGTCACACACCTTGACGCGGTCTGCAATTCTCCCGCGCTGCGCGAGGCGCACAACAAGATGCTGCCTGCGGTCAGCGCCTTCTTCGCCAAGATTCCGCTCAACGAACATCTCTGGGATCTGGTGCTGACTTATTCTCAGACGGACGAAGCGAAGTCACTCACTGGAACCCGCAAGCGCGCACTCGAGGAGGCGCTCGCTTACTTCCGCCAGCACGGCGCGGAACTGCCGCCGGATAAAAAGCAGCGAATGGAGGAGATCGAAGCCGAGCTCTCACAAGTAACACAGAAGTATTCCGAGAACGTTCTCGATTCCACTAATGCCTGGGAGTTGGTGCTCGACGATTTGGCGAAGCTCAAAGGACTACCGCAAGGCGCGATCGATGCTGCGCGCGCCGACGCGGAGTCCAAGGGACTGGGCACTCCCGATGCACCGCGTTATCGCTTCACTCTAAAAGCACCTTCGCTCATTCCATTGCTGGAGCATCTCGATGACAATGCCATTCGCAAGCAGGCTTGGGAAGGCAGTTGCACCGTCGGTCGTGGCGGTAATTTTGATAACACTGAACTGGTTTGGAAAATTCTTCGTCTGCGTCACGAAAAGGCCCGGCTGCTCGGAAAGAACAACTTCGCCGATCATATCCTCGAGCGTCGGATGGCGAAGAATGGGGCGACTGCTCTGGGCTTCACCGAGGAGCTGCATGACAAGGTCAAGGCCGCATTCGACCGCGAGATCATCGCGTTGCAGGAATATGTCGCTGACAAATCCCACCAGCCAGTGCGGCTGCTGGAACCCTGGGAAATCGCTTGGTGGAGTGAGAAGCGCCGTCGCGAGCAATTTGATTTCGACGAAGAACAGCTCCGACCCTACTTTCCGGTCGACGGCGTGCTCGACGGGATGTTTCGGCTGGCCGAGCGACTCTTTGATATCCGCATCAAACGTCGCGAGACGACCTTCATCGAGGTCGGCAAGACCGTTTCCGCCAGCTCGACGCCATCGGAATCCGGGCCGGTCGAAGTCTGGCATCCCGAGGTAACTTTTTACGAAGTTCGCAATAACGGCGGCGCACACATCGGCAGCTTTTACGCCGACTGGCATCCGCGCGACTCCAAACGCAGCGGTGCCTGGATGAACTATCTCAAGGGAGGCTGGCCCGGTGACAGTTCCCATGATCGCCGGCCGCATCTCGGTCTCATCTGCGGCAACATGACACCGCCCGTCGGCGACAAGCCCGCACTGCTGACGCACGATGAAGTCTGCACTGTGTTTCATGAATTTGGTCATCTACTGCATCAACTCCTCGGCGACGTAGAAATCCCCAGCCTCAACGGCGTGAACGTCGCATGGGATTTCGTCGAACTACCATCGCAGGTGATGGAAAATTTCTGCTGGGAGCGGGAGAGCCTCGACTTTTTCGCCAGGCATCATGAAACCGGCGAGCGCATCCCCGACGGTCTCTACAATAAGATGATCGCTGCCCGCAACTACATGAGCGCTGTGGCCATGATGCGCCAGCTTGGCCAGGGAAAGCTCGATCTCGAACTGCACATGCACCATGCTGTGGATGAGCACGCTGATCTCGACAAGCTCGCTCGGGTAATCCTCGCGGACTATATTTTCCCCACGCAAACCAATCCACCCACCATTGCGCGGCGCTTCGGCCATCTCTTTAGCAGTCCGGTTGGTTATGCCGCCAGCTACTACAGCTACAAATGGGCCGAGGTGCTTGACGCGGATGCGTTCACGCGCTTCCAGAAGGAAGGCGTGCTCAATCCGCAAGTGGGGCGCGCATTGCGAGATTGTATCCTGAGCAAAGGCAACAGCGAAGACCCCGCGAAACTCTTCCGTGATTTCATGGGCCGCGATCCCGATCCCAAGGCGCTCCTGGTGCGTGCGGGATTGTCCTAAACTGAGATTATTTCAGACGACACAAGGAGGTTCAAGCCGCCGGAGATTTACGCCCACGTTTGCCGGAATACTTCACCTTCTGCTGCGGCTGATCACCGCTGCTCTCCAGACCAGCCTGCTTTTTCAATTCTCTGATCTGATCACGCAGCAAGGCGGCGCGTTCGTATTCCAGACGGCTCGCCGCTTCCGCCATCTCCGCCTCGAGTTCACGCAATACTTCAGTGACGGCATAGCCGCCGGCCTGATCACGAACAACACTCTCCTCGACTTGGTGACCTGAATAGATGGTTCGGAGGCTTTCTTGCACCGAGCGTTTCACGGTCTGCGGGGTGATGCCATGCTTCTCATTGTATTCGGTCTGCCGCTGACGACGTGAGGCGGTAATATTGATGAGCGATTGAATGCTGTCAGTGATCTTGTCGGCGAACAAAACAACCTCACCATTCACATGGCGCGCGGCGCGGCCCGCCGTTTGCAGCAATGAAGTCTGACTGCGGAGGAAGCCTTCCTTGTCAGCATCGAGGATGCAGACCAGACTGACCTCGGGGAGATCGAGCCCCTCACGCAGGAGATTGATGCCGATGAGAATGTCGAACTCACCGGCGCGCAGAGCGCGGAGTATTTCCACCCGTTCGATGGCGTCGATCTCGCTGTGGAGGTAGCGCACCTTAAAGTTGAGATTTCGCAGGTAGTCCGCCAGATCTTCCGAGGTGCGTTTCGTCAGCGTCGTGACGAGCACACGCTCGCCTTTTTCAATGCGTTGGCGGCACAGTTCGATGGTCTCGTCGATCTGACCGTTAAGCGGCTTGAGCGTAACGATGGGGTCAAGCAAGCCGGTGGGACGGATGATTTGTTCGACAATGAGAGGTTTTCCGATGGTTGTAACATCGAAGGAATCCACCGTCTGGTCTCCGCCGGAGACGCGCACGACAGTTCCTACAGCTCCGGGCACGACCACTGGAACAGTCCCGCCCTCACCAACTCGCTCCCGCTTGTGCGGCTTGTGGCCGCTATTGCCCACGATGCTGTTCTCGATCTCAAATTGCGCGGGCGTAGCGCTGACATAAACCAGCTGCTGCGCCTTGCCCATGAACTCGGCGAACTTCAAAGGGCGGTTGTCGAGCGCGCTCGGCAAACGGAAGCCGTGTTCCACGAGGACGGTCTTGCGCGACTTGTCGCCTTCAAACATGCCACCGATCTGCGAAATGGTGGCGTGGCTTTCATCGGCGAAGACCAGAAAGTCTTCTGGAAAAAAATCGAGCAAGGTTCCCGGTGTGCTGCCGGGCGCGCGACCGCTGAGATGACGGCTGTAGTTTTCAATGCCCTGACAGAAGCCCATCTCCTGCATCATCTCGATGTCATACTCAGTGCGCATCTGAATGCGCTGGGCTTCCAGCAATTTCCCCTGGGACTGAAACTCCGCGACGCGCTGCTCCAGTTCCGCACGGATGGCGACGATAGCTTTTTTTAGTTTGTCCATGGGCGTGACAAACTGTTTGGCCGGATAAAACGTGTAGCCCGGCAGCCTGGAGCTGGCCGTCCCCGTCAGTGGATCGAACACACTGATCCGCTCGATCTCATCACCGAAGAACTCCACGCGCACAGCTTCGTTTTCTAAATAGGCTGGAAAGACTTCCACCACGTCACCCCGCGCGCGGAATTTCCCACGAGTGAATGCAATGTCATTGCGCTCGTAGAGCATGTCCACCAGCCGCGTCAGCATCGACTCGCGTGTCATTACATCACCGGTCTTCAACGGCAGCATCATACCTTCGTAATCTTCGGGCGATCCCAGGCCGTAGATGCAAGACACGCTGGCCACGACGACGACATCGCGTCGTGTCAGCAGCGCACCCATGCTGGAGAGACGCAGGCGCTCGATTTCCTCATTCACGCTGGAATCTTTTTCGATGTAAGTGTCCGTGCGCGGAATGTAGGCCTCGGGCTGGAAGTAGTCGAAGTAGCTCACGAAATACTCCACCGCATTGTTGGGGAAAAAGTTTTTAAACTCCGAATAGAGCTGGGCCGCGAGCGTCTTGTTGTGCGACATGATCAGCGCGGGCCGGCTGGTGTTGGCGATGATGTTCGCCATCGTGAAAGTTTTGCCCGAGCCCGTGACCCCCAGAAGCGTCTGATGGCGGTTTCCTGCAGCGACGGATTTCGTGAGCTTCGCGATCGCCTGCGCCTGGTCGCCACGCGGATGAAATTCAGTGCTGAGCTGGAAGCCGGACATTGGTTGAGATTACGCTTGGCAGAGCGCGAAGCAATGCACCTTCGGCAGCGGGCACAAAAAAGCGGCCGGTTCGCTTGCGCGAGCCGGCCGCCTCTTAAGAAGAACGGATTAAGCTTTCACGTGCTTCGAGACAAGCTTGGTCATCTCGAACATGGAAACGGTCTTCTTGCCGTTGAAGATAACCTTGAGCGCGTCGTCCGCGTTGATCATGGTCCGCTTCTTGGCGTCCTGCAGTTTATTCTTCTTGATGTATTCCCACAGCTTCTTGGTCAGCTGGCCGCGAGGGAGGGGCTTGGAGCCAACGATCACAGCGAGTTGAGCGTCCGGCTGGACGGGCTTCATCAGTGCTGGATTGGCCTTGCGTTTGGTTTTGGTTTTGGTTGCTTTTTTCGCCATATTGTTGTGGTATTGGTTGGTTGTTATTTAATGCCGGATGCTTGTTGGATGGTCCGGCCGGTTTTTTTCCGCATACTCATTTTCAATATTCCACGCCTTGCGTCAACAGTTGAATGACTCCCATTGGATGATTTTTTACTGGGGCGGAGGGTCTGGGTGCCTAGGAAAAAATGATGATATTGCCAGTTTTTCGTATTGCATAACGGAGCGCGGGAGCATTTGAATAGAGCCATGCCGGACATTTTACACGACACGGAACTGCTCACGATCCGCCAGCTGAAGAAAGTTGCCGGACCGCAACCTCAGCCCTATCGCATTCATGCACAGGTCGATGGCAACACCGTGAAGGAGACTTCCCAGGGCAAACCCTACCATGAGCTGAAGCTCACCGACGGCACGGATTCGCTCACCTGGCGCGTGTTCGATGGCAGCCCGCTCTTCAATGAGGCCTCGGTGCACCAGCGCGGCACCTGGATTGAACTGGGCGCGGATTGGCTGGACACCGGTAAGTTCGGCCTGGATCCACGCAACGCTGCGCTCCGCAAACTGACAGACGACGAAGTGCGCACACTGCTGGGCGGTGATACGGAACTGCGAGAACGACAACAGACGGATTATGGAGCGATCACGGGATTCTGCGATAAGATGGCCGATCCGCGATTAAAGGCTGTCTGTCTGCTTTTTCTTCAGCAGCACGAAGAGCGATTTAAACGCGCTGCTGCGGCCCGCGACTATCATCACGCCCGACGCGGCGGACTAGTAGAGCACGTCGCGCAGATGATGCGCTGCGCCGCGAAGATTTGCGAAGCCTACCCTGCACTGAACAGCGACCTGCTTCTTGCTGGCGTTTTGTTCCACGACTGCGGCAAACTCTGGGAGAACAACTTCACACCCGAAGGATTCACCATGCCCTACAATCTCCACGGCGAAATGGTCGGCCACATTGCGCTGGGACTAGAACTTGTGAACAAGCTCTGGCGTCAGCTGATGGATTCGCCCGAGGCGGCAGCATGGGCCGCACTCGACCCCGCGAATGAAATGGTGCGTGTGCATCTGCTTCATCTCATCGGCTCACACCATGGTGAATTCCAATTCGGCTCGCCTGTGCTGCCGAAGACACCTGAAGCCATCGTGCTTCATCATGTGGATAACATCGACGCCAAGCTGGAAATGCTGCACCGTGCCTATGACACCAGCACCCAGCTCGCACCCGGTATTTTCGAAAGGGTGCGCCCGCTTCCGCAGAATATCGTGCAGCCGCTCGCGACCATGGGCGTTCAAGATGCAGCCACCGAATCGTGAACCCATCGCGCGTAGTCTTCCGAGACACACTCTGCTGGCAGCGCGATGATCTCCGGAACCTCATAGGGATGGAGTTCTCGCAGCTTCTGCTCCAGGGCACTGAAGCCCTCGCGTGTTGTCTTGATCATGGCGGGAACCTCCGAGGCGGTCTCCACTTTTCCCTGCCAGCGGTAGATGCTCTCCACCGCAGGCCCAAGGTTCACGCATGCGGCCAGTTGCGCCTCCACCAGCGCGGCACCAATCTGTCGCGCCGATTCGAGGCTGGGAAACGTGCAGAGAACAACGATGATTTCCATGCGGTATGGATACGGGCCAAGTAAAAAGAGAATAGCAAAATCCCCCGGTGCGAATGTAGTCTAAAATCTTGTTTCTGTAATTCCCCTTTTCTCTTATCCCTTTTCCCTTATCCCTTCTGCCACATGAAATCCGGCTTCTTCGACAAGATCGTCAAACGCATGGATCGCCTGGAACCGGCGGACGTGCAGCGCTACCTGCTGCGGCTGGTGCAGGAGAAGGGGTTCTTCGAAAAAGTATTCGAGGCCTTGCAGGAAGGAGTCATTCTCCTCGATGGCGAAGGCACCGTCACCTATGTGAACCGCGCGGCCTGCGGCTTCTTCGGCTTTGAGCGCGACCTCATCGTGGGCCGGAAACTTGGCGAGGGACTGCGCGGATTCGATCTGGAAACGCTCGCCAAATCCGGCGGCGCTGTCAGCCGCGACCTCGAAGTTTTCTATCCGGAGAACCGTTATCTGAACTTTTATGTTACTGCGATCGACGAGCACGAAGACCTCGGCTTTGTCATGCTGATTCGCGATATTACTCAGTCCCGCAAGCTCACCGAGGAAAAGATCGAAAGCGAACGCATCAGCGCCCTCACCCTGCTGGCTGCGGGTGTGGCCCATGAATTGGGCAACCCACTGAATTCCCTCACCATTCATCTCCAGTTGATGGAGCGCCGCTTGAAAAAGCTCGACGCCAAACACTCCGCGAAGTTGCTCGACATGCTCGAAGTCGCGCAAGGCGAGATTAAACGGCTCGATCTTATCATCGGCCAGTTTCTCGCCGCCATCCGCCCGACACATCCCCAGCTTCAACGTGTGCATTTGAATGAACTCATCGAAGAATCCGTGAAATTTCTCGCCCCTGAGATTACCCAAAGCAAGGTCACCGTGAAAATGGATCTCAGCAGCGCCGTGCCAGAGATGCCTCTGGATGCAAGCCAGATGAAGCAGGGATTTTACAATCTAATCCGCAACGCCTGCCAGGCCATGCCCGAGGGTGGCACACTGGCCATCGCCAGCACCGCCACGGATTTTGAAGTCCGCCTCACCTTCGCCGACACCGGACGTGGCATCTCCACCACCAACATGAGCAATCTATTCCAGCCCTTCTTTACCACCCGCAAGACCGGCACCGGCTTGGGCTTGCTCATTGTGCGCCGCATCATTCGCGAACACGGAGGCGAGATCGAACTAGAAAGCCGAGAAAGCGAAGGCACCAAAGTGACCATCTACCTGCCGCTCGTGGAGAAGAAGATGCGCTACCTTGAAGCGCCGGCGGCAGGAGGAGATTAAATCCTAGCATCACGATCAATGCGTGATTTTAGCTGACAAGAAGCTGCTCCGCCTGAAGCGCCAACGGCGCGTCTCATTCCAGCCTCGGGCACAAGCCCGAGGTATTCGCATGCAACAATGCTGAGCGCTGATAAGCGCGACTCATATTGCTTCCGTATGACGCGTGCTTTCAGCACTTATTTACGTCTCATATGAATTTCCTGGGGCTTGCGCCCCAGGCTGATATGATATGCGCCTTTGGCGCTGAG
>JAIOQF010000142.1 GCA_021413535.1 Verrucomicrobiota bacterium | reverse complement strand
TGGAGATTGCGATCTCTTCCGGTGTCTCCGCGCCAATGTCGAGCCCGGCGGGACCATGCAGGCACGCGAGCTGTTCCTCGGTAAAGCGCACGCCGTCGCGTGCGAGTTCGTCGATGAGATTGGTCGTGCGTTTCTTCGGACCGAGGATGCCAACGAACCGCGGGTTCTGCGGCAGCAATGCTTTTACCAGTTCCTTGTCGCGCATGTAACTGTGCGTCATGATCATAACGAGAGTCTCTGGCGTGATCGCCAGACGCGGATCGCTGCGCACGGCTTCGGGACGCAGACACAAAACGTCATCTGCCTGAGGAAAGCGCAAGGACTGCGCGAACTCCGGACGCGCATCAATGACGGTGACATGCCATCCGATCATCTTCGCAAGCTGAGCGACAGGGATCGCGTCGTCGCCTGCGCCGAACAGCAGCAGCGATGTCGGCGGAGCAATCGTCTCGATCAAAGCACTTAATTTTACACCATTGGGAAGCTGAAGATTACGAATCGCATGACGGCGGCCTTCGGTGTCGTGCATCGCTGCGAGCAGTGTGGCGCGCAGAACGGGATGGTCGAAGTTCGCGGTAACACGGCCATCAGGCCACGCCATGAGGCGCATGCCATCAACGATGCCAGATACGGCGGGCCCGTTTTGAAAAATCGTCGCGATCCGGCCGGTGAGACGTTGTCCATGGCACGTCGATAAAAATTCCAGCAGTCCCGAAGGGTCACCAGCCATGACTGGCTCGATCAAGACCTGAACAATGCCGTTGCAGCCGAGTCCGAGGCCGAAAATAATGTCGTCCGGCGAAGTCGAGTCGTAAGTTACGAGCAGCGGTCGACCGCTCGCAATGACATGCATCGCCCGTTCGCGCACATCGCCGTCGAGACAGCCACCGCTGATCATGCCGGAGGCGGAGCCCTTGATCTTCACGACCGTGGCAATGATTAGTATTTCTACTGCAGCGGCGGAAGACCACAGCACCTGAATTGCGGCGATGTCGGTGTGCGAGGTCAAAGACCGCCCATGGTTGCACCGGGGAAGAACGGCAACGAGGTGACGCGCTTCCCGGTGGACAGTGAAGCGTAAGCATTGGCAAGGGCCGGGGCACTCGGCGGCACGCCGGGCTCGCCGGTGCCGGAAGGAGCGGCGGTGCTCGGCATGATCTGCACGGTGATCGTGGGTGCCTCGCTCATCTTCAACATGCGGTATTTGTTGAAGTTCGTCTGGTTCGCGACGCCGTTCGTGAAGGTCATCTGGCCCCACAATGCGTTGCTCAGGCCGTGGAGTATGCCGCCTTGCATCTGTGCCTCGACGGAATCGGGATTTACGACGGTGCCACAATCCACCACGCAGGCGACGCGGTGAATTTTCAGTGATCCTGCAACCGGCTGCGAGATCTCGATGACTTCGCACACCCAGGTTCCAAACGACTGCACAATTGCCATGCCCCAGGCATGACCGGCAACAAGCGACTTGCGCCAGCTGCTCAGCGAATCCGCCGCAGCGAGCACGGCCTTTGCGCGGGGATCCGTGATAAGGCCAGCACGAAAGACAAAGGGATCAATGCCTGCGGTCTTGGCGAGCATGTCGATCATGCTCTCCGTGACGAAGGAGTTGAGCGAGCAACCGACCGACCGCCAGAATCCCAGCGGGATGCCCGCAGGGGAGGAAACCCACTCGGTGATATAGGTCCCGAGATTGTAGGGAAGATGCACCGCACCCTCAACCGCCTGCGAATCCACCGCACCGGGTGGCAGCCATCCGCGCTGGCCAAGGATAGACGGGGTAACGATTCGATAGGACCATGCGGCAATTTTGTTCGCGGCATCGAGACCGGCGTTGGCCTGCACAAGCGCCATCGGACGATAGTTGTCGTGCCCAAAATCTTCCTCACGCAGCCAGGTAAGTTTGACGGGTTTTTTCACCACCATGGCCACCTGGACCGCCTGGCTGATGTAGTCCTGTTCAATCTTGCGGCCAAGGCCGCCACCGAGCATGGTAACGTGAACGGTGATGGCGGTAGCTGGAAGTCCGGTGATGCCAGCCGCGGTTCCGACCACCCAGTTCGCAGCCTGGGTCGGCGCCCAGATTTCGCAACTAACTGGCGTGGAGCCGGAGAAGGTGATCTTTGCCGTGCAATTGAGGGGTTCCATCGTCGCATGAGCGACGTAAGGAAACGAGAATGTCCCCCCAACTTGCTTGGCGGCACCCGTCATCGCAGAAGCAACCTGTGATTCCATGTTCGGTGCATTCGCGCCGGGATTGGATGATTCCGCGACCAGCGGAGTGCCCGAGGTCAGAAGCTGTTGCGCCTGTGCGAGGATGCCCGCGCTGTCCACGTTCGTGGTGGAAGTCGGAAGCTTCCAACTGACGGAGAGCGAACGCGCAATGTTGCGCGCGGCCCAGGTGTTGCTCGCGACAACGGCAACGGCGTTGTAAGTGCCAGCGACGACAGCACCACGGTTGTCAGAGGCCTTGCACGGCACGACCGCGATGGCAGCCGCGGGTTTTGCCGGCGTGATTGCCAGCACTCCACCGATAGTGGGACAGTGCTTGATGACGCCGAAAACCATGTCGGGGAACCACACGTCAATGCCGTATATCGCGCTGCCATTGACCTTTGAAGGAATGTCCACTCGCGCCACCGGCTTGCCGATGATGCGGAAATTTGCAGGGTTTGTCAGCGGTATCACCGCAGGCAGAAGCGCCTGGGCATCTGTGCCGGCCGCAAGCACCGCAAGGTCGCCGTAATTCCAAGTCAGCGTGGCACCGCCACCGGAAGGTGTGTAAACGATCTTGCCCGAAGCTGCGGCATAGCTGCTCCTGGTTTGGTCGCCCGTGGCCAGCATCGCAGCGGCGACAAGCAGTTCGCGTGCGGTCGCTCCAGCCGTGCGCAATGGACTATAGTTCGTCCTCACCGCACTGCTTCCGCCCGTAACATAAGTGATCGAACCCGCCAGTGCTTGCTCCACGACGATCTGCTTCCAGTCCACCATGAGTTCTTCCGCGAGAATTTGCGCGAGGCCGGACATGGATCCCTGTCCCATCTCGGATCCTCCGTAGAGCAGGGTGATGCTGCCATCCGAACCGACCTTCACATAAGAATTTACCGGAGTGGTGGTCACGGCACCGGCTCCGAACAGCCGCCCGGTAATACCCGTGAGAAATCCAACCGACAGTCCGCCGGCGAGCGTGACCAGAAAGTCACGCCGTTTCAGGCCATTTTCACATGCGTTATTCATTGTGCAGTCAGGGTTCATATGGAGGGCTGTCTTTTCAGAGTGTTTGTATGGCTTTCTTCAGGCGCGAGTAGGTGCCGCAGACGCAGAGATGCGGCACTTCAGGCAGGATTTCGCTGCCGTGATGGCCGGCATTGATTGCACCAACCGTGGCCATGATCATCCCGCTCTGGCAGTAGCCGCACTGCGGAACTTGATTGTTAATCCAGGCTTTCTGCACCGGGTGACTATTGTCGGTTGAAAGTCCCTCGACGGTGACGATTTTTTTTCCGACGGCGGATGACACGTTATAGACGCATGCGTGTTCGCGCTGTCCGTCGATCGTGACTGTGCACGCGCCGCAGACTTCAATGCCGCAGCCGTATTTAGTTCCTGTGAGACCAAGCACATCACGGAGCACCCAGAGGAGCGGAGTGTTGCCGTCAGTGACGTTGGCCTGATAGTTCTGTCCGTTGATGTTCAGGGTAAACATATGCGCATGCTAATCAATCGTAGCCGCGCCAGGCAATGTAATTCTGAAATGTTAAAAAATATTAATCTGCCAATCACTATATGTTCATCAAAGAACTTAATAGCGTGAAATCACAGGGCAAAGCCTGCTTAAATCTTGATGGTTAGCTCACGTCTGAAATGCAAAGAAGAGGTGATTCGCAGCGACGCGACTTGCTGCGAGTTTTCGATGATTAAATCGAGGCGAGTCTCTCCAAGGGAGCCAGTTAAGTTTTACTCGCCAGTGGGAGACGCACCAGCGCGCTAGTCTTCTTCTCCGCATCGGAGCGCAGTTCGATGTTGCCACCATGCGCGTGCACGATCCATTGGGCGATGGTCAGGCCGAGGCCGCATCCCTCCGCTTTTTGTGTCGCATTTTCACCACGCGCAAATCGGTTGAAGAGACGCCGCTGAGTCTCGGGACTTATGGTGTCGCCATCATTCGTGATTTCGAGTTCCGCGACATCACCGAGTTCGCGAAGTGCGATGTGAATTCCGCCACCTGGACAGTTATATTTCACGGCGTTGTCCGCGAGGATAAGCAGCATTTGCCGGAGTCGGTGGCGATCTCCTGTAAGCAGCACACCGGCGCACTCGTCCAACGTGACCTGCAGGTGCTGCGGGTGCGCCAATACCAGCGCGTCTTCAAATGCCTCCTGCACGAGTTCGTCGAATCGAACAGGTTTGCGCTCCAGCGTCACGAGACCCGCGTCCGCCTTGGTCAGCAGCGTCAGTGAATCCACGATCTTGGCGAGACGATTGACTTCATCAATCTGGCCCCGAATCCATTCCGTTTGTGTCCCTGGCAGTGACTGGTTTTCACGGAGCACGGTTTCCAATTGTGCCCGCATCACCGTTAGCGGCGTTTTCAATTCGTGTGAGGCGTGAAGCGTAAATTCACGGATCTGCTGGAACGACTCATCCAGCCTGGTGGTCATCGCAGAGAAAACCGCGTTCAATTTACCCACTTCATCATCGTTCATGCTCCGGGGCAGGGGCATGCGCAGATTATTCGATTCGATTTGCTCCGCCGCGCGTGTCAACGCGCCGAGTGGCGCGAGCACGTGGCGCGTCCACAACCACCCTAGGCCGAGCATCACTGGAACCAGTCCGAGAAAAAACACAGTCGAGAACTCCGCGGAGGTGTCTTCGTGCAGGTCGCTGACACCACGTGCCGCAAAAGCGGCTTTTTCCGCGACAAACTCGTGATACCCCAGCCATGCAAGGAGGCACAGGCACGTCGCCGCCATGATCGCGTATCCAATCCCGAGCCGTTTGGTGATCGTCATCTTGCCTCTTTCATCACGTAACCCTCGCCGCGCACACTGTGTAGCAGTTTCACACCGCAATCAGCGTCGATTTTCTCGCGCAGCTTTCCGATATAAACATCCACGACGTTCGAGCCCGGGTCGAAGTGATAATCCCAAACTTTCTCGAGGATCATCATGCGACTGCACACGCGACCCGCCGAGCGCATCAGGAATTCAAGCAGGCGATACTCGCGCGTGGTCAGTTCGATCCTGCGTCCGCCGCGCTCCGCAAGACGCGAGATTGTGTCGAGCGTGAGGTCGCCAATCTGAAGGATGGGTGTCTTCACATCGCCTCCGCGCCGTGCGAGCGCCCGCACGCGGGCTGTAAGTTCTTCCAGCGCAAATGGTTTTGGGAGATAATCATCCGCGCCAGCATTGAGTCCCTCAACGCGTTCGTTCAGTTCGCCGCGCGCCGAGAGCAGAAGCACGGGCGTCTGGACTCCATGTGCGCGCATTTGCTTCAAGACACTCAGTCCGTCCCGCCCGATGAGCATGATATCGAGCACAACCGCATCGAAAGGAGTGATCTTGATCGCCGCGAGTGCATCGTCGCCGTCGTGCATGATATCGACTGCAAAGCCCTCTTCCATCAAAGCCTTCGCGATGAAATTGGCTGTTTTCTTGTCGTCTTCGACTATGAGGATGCGCACGGCCATATTTTCAAGAGAAGTGGCAGAGTTGCAAGTTTCGATCAGAGAGAGTGGCTGTGACCATGAGGGGGTGAGGTGGTATATAGCTTACCAAAGAGACGGCAGGCGCGTGAAATCCAGCGTCTCCAGCAAGCAATGTGGAGATAAATTGTTTACGGTTTGGCGGGTTCATGGGACAGCCAAACCATCGTGCGCAAATGTGAACGCCAGATGAAAGCCTGATGAAGAAAAATTAATCCGTATGCTCGGTCGCTAAGAAATCGCCTTCTCAATGCCAAATGCCACTCCGGTCGCGAAACTGCCGACCAGTGCTGTCTGCCAGGCGCTCTTGAGCTTGGAGACGCCGGTGAAGTGCCCTTTTACAAAGCCGAAGATCGTCAGCGCGAGAAGGGTGACTGCGATGGAAATGGCGAGCGCGCTTTGCGCGTTGGCCGCTAGCATATAGGGCAGGAGAGGGATCAGGCCGCCGACAATATATGAGCCGGCAATAGTGAATGCGCTGCGCAACGCGCGCTTGGGATCTGGCGCCTCAAGTCCGAGTTCGAAGCGCATCATGAAATCCCGCCAGGCTTTTGGTTCGCGGCGGAGTGCAGCGACTACGGGCGCAGCCTCCTCTGCCGAGACGCCATAGTCCTTGAATAAGTCCACAATCTCCTGAGCCTCCTTTTTTGGCTTCTCCACAATTTCCTGCTCCTCGCGGCGCAGTTCACTTTGATAATGTTCGGTATCGCCCCGTGCCGCAAGGTATCCTCCGAGGCCCATCGCAATCGAGCCGGCGGCGACTTCTGCCAAGCCAGCGGTCACGACGATATGTGTCGAGGCAATGGCTCCCGAAATGCCAGCTGCAAGCGCAAAGGGAACCGTGAGGCCATCGGCCATTCCGATGACGACATCACGGACCGTTTCACCGCCGGAGAAGTGCTTTTCGACGTGCTGCATGGTTTTGACCCTATCTCTCCACCTCCCATTCCGCAAGAAAGACTCACGTCGAGCTTTGCGGGGTGGGGGATACTCTAAAGAGTGGGCGCGGATGTAAGATCAAAAATTAACGCACCTTCATCTGTGGTTCACGAAAAAATCATGATCGCAAGCTAGGGTTTGAAACATGAAGACAATACAAGCCGCTCTAAGACTGGATTCCATTCCCACTGCTGCCGATCAACTCAATACTCTTCCGGAAGCCCGTTACGGCGGAGTGCTGGCCCCTGCGTGGCATAATGCAGGACATGATGAAATTGAACATGAATTTGATGGAGCTCTCACCGCCAGACGCACTCATTCAGGGGGAAACCTTGTTCGATTCTTTTTAATGACTATCGTAAGCGCGTGCCTGTTCTTCCTGAGTTCCGGCACGAGCTACGCGAGCACAGCCTACGGGTCACTCAATAACTTCGATTGCGTCAATGACACGGGAGTCGAGGCACACGGTTTCGTAATCGAACTGGATGATGTCCACAGCAAAGACATCACCTACACTTACGACTACAATCATTACGGCATTCCAAAAATAACAGAGGACAACACCGACCCTCTGCATCCAAAGGTATTTGTTACCTACGCAAGCGCCAAGAATCCGGACGGGACCTGGGCCGCGTATACCGCAATCCCAGCGGGTCCGATAGCGCCAACCCAAGGGCACCAGTTCACAAATCCAGCGATCAACTTTGGTGGTGAGCATTTTGGTGTTGGGTATTATGGTGCGCCCTCGAGTGTAAAATACAATTGGTTGATTGATGACCTGACAGCCGGTCACAACTTAGTCAACGGTCCTGCGGTCTATGTCGCGACCCCGACATTCGCCTATTATCCTCCTGCTGCTTTGCAGCCCTTGCCACAGGTGCAGGCTGTGATTGTTCCTCCACCACCTCCAGCTCCCCCAGTGTTGCAATTCGGTGAAGCGACGTGGGTCAAAGAAATCAAGACGACAACTCACAATTCAAACAAGATCGAACTTGTGGATCTCGTCGATCCGGACCCTGCACATCCGGAGTTCAAGAATTGGGCGAACGGCGAGCCAGCCGAGGTGGAAGTTGAGTGGAAGCTACTCCAGACTGAGTTTGCCAATGCTGGAAATCCTAAAGGCGAGCTAAAGGGTTTACCTGAGGATCTGCCTGGTGGTGATGAAATTATCACCCGTCGGTATGAGTTCTACAAATATGTGGGCCCGATCGATGCCGAGTCGGGTGAGGCCATGGGTGATACAGTCGCCGGTGATGGCATTCATGGGGTCGGTAGCGTAACCTTTATCAATTCATTTGATGCGCTCGGAGAGCCGGTCGTGGTAACGGTTGACCTCACGAGCGTGGTGGTCGTGGGCGATTTCTTTGGCGCGCAGATGGCCGGATTCGATTTGGCGCCAGCCTTGGGATTGATTGATCACATTCCGGGAGGCGATGTCGGTGTTGCGTATGCTGAGCGCTCCATTGTGATTGGAGGAGGTGCAGGATTTCTGGCCACGACCTCCGGATCGCTTCCCAACGGAACAACTCTGGACGGTGTCACGGGAATATTTTCTGGCACGCCGACAACCGCTGGTGTTTTTACCTTCAGCGTTGATGCCTCGGATACCAGTGGCGCTCATGTAACAAAGGAATACACCGTTACGGTTGCAGGAGACGTGGTGCCTCCACTGACATATTCGATCAGCACAAGCGCTTCACCGGCGGTCGGAGGCGCTACCAGCGGTGGTGGCAACTTCAATAGCGGGACGAATGTGACTGTGCTCGCATCGCCTAATCCAGGTTACTCGTTCGTGAATTGGACAGAAAGCGGTGCCGTCGTGAGTGGATCGGCCAGCTACAGTTTCGCGGCTGGCGCAAACAGGACGCTGGTGGCCAACTTCGTTCCGACCACCTGCACCATCTCCACCAGCGCATTCCCTCTTGCCGGTGGCACGACCAGCGGTAGCGGGATTTTCCAGAGCGGAGTAAACGTAACTGTGCTCGCATCGCCTAATCCAGGTTACTCGTTCGTGAATTGGACAGAAGGCGGTGCGGCTGTGAGTGGATCGGCCAGCTACAGTTTCACGGCTGGCGCCAACCGGACGCTGGTGGCCAACTTTGTTCCGATCACCTATGCTGTTGTCACAAGCGCTTCTCCTGTTGCTGGAGGCATTACCACTGTCTACGGGACTTTTAATATCGGAGCAAATGT
>JAIOQF010000141.1 GCA_021413535.1 Verrucomicrobiota bacterium | reverse complement strand
GAAAAGGAGCATCATTGCAAGGTGGCAATCGACACCTTCGATTCCAATGAAGCCATGTATGCCCGCCTCAAGGCCGGCGCCTCGGGCTACGATTTAATTTTCCCTTCGAGCTACATCATCCCGCTCATGGTGCAGCAGGACATGCTTCAACCGCTCGATCACACGCAATTAACCAATTTGAAAAACGTGGAGCCCGAAGTGCTCGGTAAGATCGCCGACAGCGCCATGAAGCACAGTGTGCCCTACACCTTCGGCTACGCGGTCATCGCCTATCGCAAGGACAAGGTGAAGGACATCGAACCTACTTGGAAAACTTTCGCGCGAACAGATTTAAAGAAGCGCGTCACTTTGCTCAATGATATGCGCGAGACCATCGGCGCGGCGCTTAAATCGCTCGGTTACAGCCTGAACACACGCGACGAAAAGGAACTGGCTGCGGCGCGTGATGTTTTGATCGCGTGGAAGAAGAATATCGCCAAGTTCGACAACGAAGGCTACAAGGCTGGCGTGGACAGCGGCGAGTTCAACGTGGTGCACGGCTACAGCGGCGACCTCTGGCAGGTAATGCAAACCAACAAAAAGGTTGGTGTCATCATTCCCAATGAAGGAGTCAGCGCCTCCTGCGACGAGATGGTAATTCCCAAGGGGGCACCCAACTCCAAACTGGCTCATGCGCTGATCAATTTCCTGCTCGACGGAAAAGTCTCCGCCGAGAACATGCAGAGCATCGGCTACCTCTGCCCGAACAGTGCCGGTTTGAAGCTGGTTGAAAAAGAGTTTCTGAACAACCCCGCCGTCACCATCCCCGCTGAAGTGAAAGCGAAGAGCGAAGTCATCCAAGACGTCGGCGACGACCTCAAAAAATACACTAAAATCTGGGACGAGGTGAAGGCGGGATAGTGTGGCTCTACTCACAAGACCGCATCCGCGAATTTGCAGCCGAAGATTCTGCCTGGTAAGTAAATCCGTCAGGAATCCGCCGCTCGAGAACGTGACAAATATCTCTCACGCTATTGTTGAGGGGTCTGGCGATCACACTTCCAGAAAGCAGCAGTCTGATCGGCATCAGGACGAATCTCCCAGACGGCACACTTCGCATCGTCATCCTGCAAATTGCGTGAGTCGGTGAACAAACGATAGTCCATCCCCCACATTCGCGCCCAAGGTTCAAAGCTGAACACATGCGGATTCTCCATGACGCGCTTCGCGCCCGGCGACAACGCGTTAAGCCACGGGACGCGCGAAAAGATTTTTCCGCCACCATTGTTGATGACGACGATACGGCGCTTTGCCACAGAAAGCTGCGACAGAATCCACGGCGCGTTCATATCATACATCGCACTGTTCGCACCACGATTGGCGAAGAACACCGTGTCCGGCATTGCCTTGTCCGCTGCTAGATTCCATTCGCGGATGGGTAGACTGTTGCCAAGGAAGACGACGGCATCTTTGCCGATGACACGCGAAAGTTGACGCATCCACGACGGTTCAGAATTTGGATTTGTTTCCAGCAACTTATCTAGCTTTGCCGCGATGCCCACTGCCGCCGAGATCGCATCATCTGACTTCTGAACTCTGACTTCAGACTTCTCCAATATTCCCCACGGTAATACGTCAACATTTTCTGACCTGGCCAAGCCTGGAAATTGCGCGCGCGAAATGTTCAGGACTCTGATCTCTCCCAGAGATTCAAGATCGCGCCACCAACGCATGGTGGGAACTGCGCCCAGACGAAGCACGCGCCTGAATTTTGATGACCGGAGCATTTTCTCGCCACCGTGATACATCAGATGTTTTAGTGAATTTTCCGCATGCAGATTTGCCGTCGCCTCCGCCACAATCGGAGCGTTGAGCCGCAAAAGGAAATCTCGCAACATCGGAACGTCAGCGGGATGCAGTCCGGCTGCCAGCACCACTAGTGCGCCATCTTCTTCCAAGAAATCATGCCAGCACTGTTGATCGAACTCGGAAAGGTGTTGCGGGCTGCCAGCCCGCCTGGGCTTGGGGGCCAGGCTGGCCTCAACACCAGTCTCCAATCCTTCATCCAGTCGCACGTCTCCCAGCATATCGGGAAGGCCGGTCGGCAGTGATGGCAACTAGTGGAAGATTTTGATAGTGCGCTTCAATGATTGCGGGAAAAAGTTCCGCAACCGCAGTGCCGGATGTCGTCAACACCGCAACCGGCTCTCGAGTCTGCATCGCGCGACCCAATGCGAAAAATGCAGCACTGCGTTCATCAAAAAAATTACGAACGAAGGAACCACGCTGAACCAGGGCATCAATGATCGCGGCATTACGCGCGCCCGAGCAGACACAAAATTCGCTCACGCCGAGCGCATCGACCTCATCGAGCAAGGCTCGGATGACTGCGGCGTTTCCATTCATACTGCTAGACTCCGAATAATTTGGCCACCGCTTCGCGCTTCTGACGCAACTCGCGCCATTCGTGATCGAAAGCGCTTCCGGCAACGATGCCGCAGCCGCAGGGCAGCTTGACCTCGCTCCCTGACCACGAGATGCCGCGGATGGCGACTGCGCAGTGAAAGTCGCCGCCATCGCGAAAACCAAAGGGCGCGCCAAAGAAATCTCCCGCGCCCAATTGATGTCGATACTCCATCAACTTGCTTAGCGATGGCTCATCACGAGGCAGACAACCCACCGCAGGTGTGGGATGAAGCAGACGCACTAGTGCGGCATCATCACGGACACTACGCAACTCGGCGGAAAATCGAGTTCGGAAATGTGTCAGTCCTCCCGCCACGCTGATTTCGCGCTGTTCACGCATGACATCACCCACTCGATTCAGAGTCTCCTCAAGAAAATTTGCCACCAGTTCGTGCTCTTCAATTTCTTTAACGTCGGTGGTGAAATCCTCCGCGCCCGAAGGTTTAGCGGTGCCGGCCAGTGCCATCGTTTGTATATTGGATCCCGTTCGGGTAAGAAGCATTTCTGGAGTCGCTCCAACAAATCCTGCACCATCCTTAATGCGCGCGTAAGCCCAGAATCCCGTTGGTGCATCGAAGGCACGGCGCAGCAGCGATGCCGGATCGCCCTCGACCACGACCCCGGTTTCAGTAAGCACCGGAACCATCTTACGGAGGCGCTGTGCCAGCACGTCGCGGCGGATGCGGCGGAAGACCATCTTGAACCACTCAGTGCCGGGCATCTGCCAGGCAATGCGTAAGGGCTTCGATGTCGGCAGAAAACGTTCGAGATCAGCCGCGCTTTTGATTTCAATCAGTCGGGTCGGCACCTTCCATGGCTTCGGATCAGCCAGCACAAAGTCATTAACGTAGAATGCCGCGCCATCAGGTGGCGTCGCCAATTCCGTGAAGGGGCCTTCACCGATCCATGTGCGTCCGTCGGGAAGCCTGAAAAATGCCAGATCCATCGTGTTGATTACGGATGTGACTGAACATCGGAGCGCCCCTTGGTCAAGTCATGCAGCACACGAGTGCGCAGTCTCCCGGCCGCGCTTGATGAACATCCCGACACCGGTCGCCGCCGTGATGAGCGCGAGGATTTGATATCCCGTGATGCCTGCGACCAACGGCGGAGTATCACGCATGAACTCATGGAAGAAACGGAAGACACCGTAAGCTGCGAAGTAAACAAAGATGAGCCGGCCCGTGAATGTCGCGTTGCGTCGCAGCACGAGGAAAACGGCAAATATCACAAGCTGGAAAGCCAGCTCCACTAGCGACGCAGGCCAGCGTTCGTTACCGAGCTTGTCGCGCGCTGCGATGAGATGCAGCGTCGTCGGTTTGCCCAGGCAGCAGCCTTGAAGCCAGCAGCCGACACGACCGAGAGCGATGCCCAGCGGCACCACAAGAGCGAACAGATCGCTGGTGTATTTTTTGTAGCCGGTGAAAAATTTCATCAGTTCCACGCCGGCATAGCCGCCAAGCAAGCCGCCGATCACGCTCTTGCCAGCAAACAATCGCAGCCAGCGTTCGGGCATCGACCAGTCGATCCAGCCTTCCGCAAAAAGATACGCCAGCTTGGCGCCGAGAAACGCACCGCCAAGCGCACCGATATAGACCGGCAGCAACGCCGGATCACGTTTTGATTTGGCCAGCCAATACCACGCGCTCAATGCAATCGCCCCCAGCATCGTCCAGCGGTATGGCTCGGTGAGCGGAGCATCGAGCCAGTGTTGGGAAGCGGGAGGCATGTTCTTTTTGGGAATCTTGGGTGGTAGTGAATCACCGCTCCACTGCTCCACTGCATGAAACGCTTCGTTTCTTAAAATTCAGTTTCATGATCGAATCGTTTTTAGTGGGACTTAAATTCTGACTACCGGATTGAACGCTGTATGGCCGATCCAACACCACTTCGTCGGATGGTCCGCGATAATAGATGTCTCGTGCACTCGCAGTAAAGGTGCCATCGGGCGTGATGACTGTCACACTGGCACCTGTAGCGTGAGCCAACAGGATCGGGCCGTTTGTTTCAGAACGTTTGAAGCGGATGCTGTTACCTACGAGCAACACAAAGGGCGATTCGCACAGGATCAATCGTCTACTGGGCTTAGTTGGCTCCATTCCCAAGTCATTATTTGTTACCCAGGTGAACGGATCAACCCAAGTCAGCGTGTAAGTCAGGCCATCTACGACGGCGGACGCGCCTTTTCCGACAAGATTTCCGGGACGTGGCGCATTCATGCCGCCGTTGGCATCGGAAAGTTCGGCCTCGGTGATGATGAAACTGCGCGGGATATTCTGCCGCTCAATGACCGTGAGCTTTGGCCCCGGTTTTTCGGCTAATTGTTTAAGCTGCTTCGTGGGCAGTCGAGCCAGCGGTTGATCACGTTTCGAGATGCCATCATGCACACCATTGACTGCTGCGGCGGACCAGATGCCGGCACAGGGAGTGAGCCAGGGAAAAGAGAGCAGGCAGACGGTGCTGACAAAGAACAAACGCTGGAGTTTTTCTCGATTCATGATTCAAGGCTGACGGATTGGCGTTGCTTTTGCAAGCATGTCTGATGCTAATGTGATGAGCTCACAAAGCTGCTTTGGTGTCGGCGAAGCCAGAATAATATCGACAGAACGAATCGAGCTTCCCATCGGGCCGGATAACGTGAGTGCAGCAGCGGTCAATGCGATCTTCGTCCCAGGTCCAGGCGTCCATAAAGGGTTTAACCATGATGCGGAAGGCCATGCTCCGGGTGCGCTCCATCGTCTTGAGCAATTCGCCCAGCTCTGTGTTATCGCAGCCGCACCGAGCGAGGTCTTCGAGCGTGTAATGCATTTTATCCTGAAGGAATCCTTGGAGTTTCGTAAAATCCAGGAAGTCGCTGACATGATAAATGCTGCTGTCGCGCCGGATGAGATAGCCGATGATCGCGCAGTTGGGATCGCCGCAAGGCAGCGGCGTGAAGTCTGCAAAGCGAAGCTGACCCTGCGAATGCTCCACTAGGGAAAGAAGGATGTCGGCGGTGTTAAGTCGAGACTTTAATTCGGAATTGGGAATGGGGAATGCGGAATGAGCTCCAGTCCCTCCACCATTCCGCATTCCGAGTTCCGCATTCCGCGTTCCACCCCTTCCGCTGCCGAAGACAGGCTGAAACGTGACGCCGTGGATGATTTCGTGATCAAGCCCGAAGCGCACGGCATCCCAAAGATTCGTGATGTTATCGGGTGTCACTGTCATCGCGAGCGTGATGGGCAAATTCGCGGCGGCACAGTTTGTAATGGCGCGCTGACGCATCTCGCGGAGATCAGCCCCGCGCAATTCCTTCTGACCAGCGAGCTGAGTGCCATCGAACTGCAAGTAAAGTTGCAGGCCGAAACCTTGAAAGGCATCGGAAAGCTGTCGGGCAAACTGCGGGTCTTTCGCGAGCAGCACCCCGTTGGTATTGAGCAGCACGAAGTCGATCAGCGGGTGCTGCTTGAGCCAGGCGCAGAGTTCGAACAACTGAGGATGCAGTGTCGGCTCTCCGCCGCTGAGCTGAATGATTTCAATCTTGCCCTTGCGGTCGATCACACCCTGCACGCGTGATTTGATTTCGTCGAGCGGCACCGCATCCACTTTTTGACCAGTGCCGACGGGTGAGTCGGCGTAGCAGATGGGACACGCAAGATTGCATGAGTTCACGATTTCGATCAGCGCCAGGCAAGTCGACAGAGTCTCGACGGGATTATCACCCCGACCATCTGCATTTCTGCCCAGCGTGCCAGCCGGGTCACCGTTCGCAGAACAACAACCGCCACTCGAGCAACATGAGCCGTTGCGGTTCTCTTCCTTCCCCTGCGCCAGCCAGTAGAAGCGCGCATCGCTGGCAATGCAGGCGGAGAATTCCCCGTGCACGACGCATTCGCGGTCGAGATAGACTTTGCCGTCACGTTTTACCACGCTCGCCGGACACGAGACATGGCACACCGGGCAACGCGACGTGGTGCGCTTTAGGATATCGGATTGCGGCGAGAAAATTTGGTTCATAACAATACACGGTCAGCTTCCAGCGCTTCTGGTCACAACTCAAGCGGATGAGACATGCGGCCTGCAGTTTTCCGGGATACCAGCTTAGCGAAATCTCAACACTGGATGGCTGTTGCTTAACTTTCCAGCCGCCACATCCCCAGTGATGGTGATAGCATGAACGACCTCGTCTACCTCGCCGTCATTGCAGCCTTCTTCATTGTCAGCGGGCTGTATACCTGCTTCTGCGAGAAGCTCTAACCGAACCCACGCCATGGAAAACACCATCATGGGCGGCGTCGCCCTCCTCCTCTTCATCTACCTCTTCGCGGCCATGATCCGGCCGGAAAAATTCTAACGACACATCATCATGCATACCACTGACTGGCTGCAACTGACCCTCTACGTTGGCCTCTTGGCTCTCATCACTAAGCCGATGGGCCTCTATCTTCATCGTGTGCTCGACACGGACGGACGCACCTGGCTCGATCCGATCCTCAAGCCGCTGGAGAATTTCACCTACAAGCTCATGGGGGTGAAACCCGGCAAAGAGCAGAACTGGAAGCAGTTCACGTTCTCCATGCTGCTCTTCAGCCTGGTGACCTGTGTCTTCACTTATGCGATCCTGCGCTTGCAATATTATCTCCCGCTGAATCCGCAGGGCTTTTCAGGCGTCTCGCCCGATCTCGCTTTCAACACGGCGGTGAGCTTCACCACCAACACCAACTGGCAGGCCTACACCGGCGAATCCACCATGTCCTACTTCTCGCAGATGGTGGCGCTGGTGATTCATAACTTCGCATCTGCTGCCGTCGGTATTGCCATTGCCGCCGCCTTGGTGCGCGGTGTCGCACGTCACTCGGCGAAAACCTTGGGCAACTTCTGGGTCGACCTCGTCAGGACGACTTATTACTTGCTGCTTCCCATCTGCCTGGTCTTCGCCGTGTTTCTCGTGTCGCAGGGCATGGTGCAGAACTTAAAGGCCAACGACACCGCGAAGCTGGTGGAGCCGATGAAGACCACAATCGGCCAGGTGGACAAGGACAATAATCCCGTCACGGACAACAATCCGGACGTCACCAAGCGCAAGCAGTTGATGGAAACCAAGACTGTCACTGAACAGACCATTTCACAGGGCCCGGTCGCTTCACAGGTCGCCATCAAGATGCTCGGCACCAACGGCGGCGGCTATTTCAACGGCAACGCTTCTCATCCCTTCGAGAATCCCACGCCGCTCTCGAACTTCTTCCAGATGCTGTCCATCTTCGCCATCGGCAGCGGGCTCACTTATTACCTCGGCCTCATGACCGGCAACAAAGGTCACGGCTGGGCGGTCTGGACCACGATGATGATTTTATTTCTCGTCGGTGTTCTGTTATGCTCGTGGGCGGAAGCTTCCGGCAATCCCATTCATCACAAGCTTGGCGTCGCTGTGGCGGATGGAAACATGGAGGGCAAGGAAGTGCGCTTCGGCATCTTCAACTCCGCGCTGTTCGCCACCATCACCACCGATGCCTCCTGCGGCGCAGTCAATTCAATGCATGACTCCTTCACGCCGCTCGGGGGCTTTGTCCCCCTCTTCAACATGCAGTTGGGCGAAATTGTGATCGGCGGTGTCGGCGCGGGACTTTACGGGATGCTGGTCTTTGTCGTGCTCGCGGTTTTCATCGCGGGCCTCATGGTCGGACGAACCCCGGAATACCTCGGCAAGAAGATTCAATCTTATGATGTGAAGATGGCCATGCTCGCGCTGCTCGTCCTATCGGCTTCGATTTTGGGATTTGCCGCGTGGGCTTCCGTCAGCAAATGGGGCGCACCCAATCCGATCACCGGAGAACTGGGCGACGGCACGAACAACTCTGGCCCGCACGGCTTCGCGGAAATCCTCTATGCCTTCAGCTCCGCCAACGGCAACAACGGCAGCGCTTTCGCCGGCCTCGGTGCCAATTCCCTCTGGTATAACACGACAATCGGCATCGCCATGCTCATCGGCCGCTTTCTCATGATCGTGCCCATCATGGCCCTGGCCGGTTCGCTCGTGCAAAAGAAAATCTCACCGCCCAGCGCGGGCACATTTCCGGTTTCCGGCCTCACGTTCATCGTGCTGCTGCTCGGCACCGTGCTGCTCGTCGGCGCCTTGAACTACCTGCCCGCCCTCGCCCTCGGCCCCATCGTCGAGCACTTCCTCATGCATCAAGGCACGCTCTTCTAACTCCTAACTTCTAACTCCTAGCTTCCACCCCTATTTCCCATGACTCAAAAGTCCACATCACTTCTTGACTGGAACATCGCCCGCCCCGCCATCGGCGACGCTTTTAGAAAGCTCGATCCGCGCTTGATGATCCGGAACCCCGTCATGTTCGTCACACTGGTCGGCGCAATTCTGACCACTGTCGAAATCTTCACCGCCCCAGGAGAACGCGGATTCATCCTCCAGCTTGCCGTGTGGCTCTGGTTCACCGTAATCTTCGCAAACTTCGCCGAAGCCGTGGCCGAGGGCCGCGGCAAGGCCCAAGCCGCGAGCCTGCGCAAGGCGCGCAAGGATACCATGGCGCGCCGCTTAAAGAATGGGCGCGAAGAAAAAGTGGCCGCGCCCGAACTCAATAAAGGCGATCTCGTCGTCTGCGAAGCCGGCGATGTGATCCCCGCCGATGGCGATGTTGTCGAGGGAATTGCCAGCGTGGATGAAGCCGCCATCACCGGCGAATCCGCACCCGTCATCCGCGAAAGCGGTGGCGACCGCAGCGCTGTCACCGGTGGGACGCGCGTGCTCAGCGACCGCATCGTCGTCAAGATCACGATGGACAAGGGCCACGGCTTCCTCGATCGCATGATCTCCTTGGTCGAAGGGGCATCACGCCAGAAGACACCGAATGAAATCGCGCTCACGATTCTGCTCGCCGCACTGACGTTCATTTTTCTGCTCGTCTGTGTCACACTGAAACCGTTCGGTGCCTATCTCAGTGTCGTCTTCTCTGTGCCCGTGCTCATCGCGCTGCTGGTGTGCCTGATTCCCACGACCATCGGCGGATTGCTCAGCGCCATTGGCATCGCAGGCATGGACCGGGTGCTGCAAAGAAACGTGCTCGCCATGAGCGGTCGCGCGGTCGAAGCATCAGATGATGTCGATGTGCTGCTGCTCGACAAGACGGGCACCATCACGCTCGGCAACCGTCGCGCGACGAACTTCATTCCTGCTTCAGGCGTGAACGAACGCGATCTCGCGGACGCTGCCCAGCTTGCTTCTCTGGCAGATGAAACACCGGAAGGCCGCAGCATCGTAGTCCTGGCGAAGGAGAAATTTGATTTCCGCGGACGCGAAGTCGCAGAGCCACATGCGGTGTTCGTGCCCTTCACCGCCCAGACCCGCATGAGCGGCGTGGACTTTCCCGCAAGCGACGGCAATCCGCCCCGCCGCATCCGCAAAGGTTCCATCGATGCGCTGCGCGGATGGATCAAAACCCAAGGCGGGGCGTTTCCTGAAAATGTAGGCCAGGCTGCTGACGAAGTCTCACGTGCAGGCGGCACACCTCTCGTCGTCGCAGAAAACGCCCGGGTCCTCGGCGTGATTCTGCTGAAGGACATCGTCAAAGGCGGCATCAAAGAACGCTTCGCCCAGCTTCGCAAAATGGGCATCCGCACCATCATGATCACCGGCGACAATCCGCTCACCGCCGCCGCGATCGCCGCAGAAGCCGGCGTGGATGACTTCATCGCGCAGGCCACGCCCGAGATGAAGCTCAAGCGCATTCGCGATGAACAAGCCGAAGGCCATCTCGTTGCCATGACCGGCGACGGCACCAACGACGCACCCGCCTTGGCCCAGGCTGACGTCGGCGTCGCCATGAATACCGGCACCCAGGCCGCGCGCGAAGCGGGCAACATGGTCGATCTCGACAGCAATCCGACGAAGCTCATTGAAATTGTCGAGATCGGGAAGCAGTTGCTAATCACGCGAGGTTCCCTCACGACCTTTAGCATTGCCAATGACGTGGCAAAATATTTCGCGATCATTCCCGCGATGCTGATGGTGGCCTTTCCCGCCATCGCGCCGCTGAACATCATGAGGCTTGGATCTCCCAACAGCGCTATTTTGAGCGCGATCATTTTCAATGCGCTCATCATTGTCGCGCTGATCCCACTCGCGCTTCGCGGCGTGAAATTCACACCCATCGGCGCTCTGGCCACACTGCAGCGTAACCTGCTCATCTATGGCCTCGGCGGCGTCCTCATCCCTTTCGTCGGCATCAAGGCCATCGATGTCATCATCACCACCCTCCACCTTGCCTAATCCCATGAAAGAGTTCCTTACAGAAATTCGCGGTGCCATCATGTCCACCCTCATTCTCGCCGTGGTCTGCTGCGGCGCTTATCCCGTAGCCGTCTGGGCGATCGCGCAAATCGCTTTCCATGACAAGGCCAACGGCAGCCTGATCACCGATGCCGACGGCACCATCCGAGGATCAAGACTTCTCGCGCAGTCATTCTCCTCGAACAAATATTTTCAGTCCCGCCCATCGAACGCAGGTGCGACCGGTTACGACGGCGCCAGTTCTGGCGGCACCAACCTCGGGCCGACCAGCGAGAAGCTTGCCAATGGTGTCCATATGAAGAATGACAAGGGCAAGGACGTGGATGACACCGGCAACTTCGACGGAATCAAGGATCTCATCGCCGCCTACCGCACATCTAATGACCTTAAGGAAACGGACGAAGTGCCCGCCGACGCCGTCACGCGTTCCGCCAGCGGCCTCGATCCCCACATCAGCGTGCGCAATGCGGAACTTCAAGCCCCGCGCATCGCCAAGGCCCGCAATCTCGGGCTTGAAAGGGTGATGGAACTCGTTCGCGCGAATACGGACGGAGCCGGGCTCGGTATTCTCGGGGTGCCTGGTGTCAATGTGCTAGCGCTCAATCTTGCCCTCGACTCGTTGCAATGACTCCGTGCCGCTGTTAGCTTCACCGTTCCCGCGCGAGATGACCGAAGAACGCCGCCCCGATCCCGACGCGCTGCTTGCGGTGGCGCAGAAGGCTGAATCGAAACGGGGACGCCTGCATGTCTTCCTCGGCATGTGCCCCGGCGTGGGCAAAACTTATGCGATGCTGCTGGCTGCGCGCCGCGCCTTGACCGAGGGAAAGAAGGTGCTCGTGGGCGTCGTCGAAACCCATGGCCGCAGCGAAACGAAAGTCTTGCTGGAAGGGCTGGACGTGCTTCCCCGTCGGAGTGTGGATCATCGCGGCGCAACCGTTGACGAATTCGACCTCGACGCCGCTCTCGCCCGACGGCCTGATTTGCTGCTCGTCGATGAACTCGCCCACACTAACGCGCCGGGTTCGCGTCATCCGAAACGCTACCAGGATGTGCTCGAACTCATCGCGGCAGGCATCAACGTTCATACGACGCTCAACGTGCAGCATCTTGAGAGCCGAGCGGATGTGGTGGCGCAAATCACGCAGGCGACCCAGCGCGAGACGGTGCCGGATTCACTACTTGATGAGGCGGATTTATTTGAACTGCGGCAGCGCCTCGCCGAGGGAAAAGTTTATCTCGGTGAACGGGCCGAGACTGCGGCGCAGCATTTTTTTAAAGAGGAAAATCTCACCGCATTGCGCGAGATGGCGTTGCGCACGACTGCGGAGCGCGTGGACCAGCAATTGCGCGAGAAGATGTGCGCGCAGAATATTTCGGGACCATGGAAAAGCAGTGAACGACTCATGGTGGCCATCGGGCCCAGTCCTTATTCGGAGAGCCTGGTGCGCTGGACCAGGCGCGCCGCCGCAGCTCGCGACTGTCCGTGGGTTGCCGTGCACGTTGAGTCCGGGATTCCGCTCACGGATGACGAACGCCAGCATGTTTCACGTCAACTCGCGCTGGCCCGGCAGCTCGGCGCGGAAGTGGTGACGACATCGGGCGAATCGGTGGCCAATACATTGCTGCGTGCGGCACGCGAGCGGAACGTGACCCAGCTGGTCGTCGGCAAGCCGATGCAGAAACGCTGGTGGCACTGGCTGCGGGGCGGATCGCTTCTCGATGTTCTGCTGCGCGAAAGCGGCGACATCGAAGTCTGCGCCGTGCGGCCCATGCCCCTGACCGGCGGTCGCAGCGCAGCGAGAAAAAGGCAGGCCGCCACCACCGCCGCTGCTCCGGCGCGGGAGTGGACGCAGGTCGCCATCATATCCGGGGTCGCGACTGGTCTCGGCCTACTGATGCAAAACTGGGCCGGCTACCGTTCGGTCGCGCTGGTTTACCTGCTCGGCGTGGTGGTGGCCGCATTCCGTCTCAGCCGCTGGCCGGTGTTCGTCACCGCAGTGTTGGGCGCGTTGCTCTGGGATCTTCTCTTCATCCCCCCGCGATTCACGCTTTACATCCGCGAAGTCCACGATGCGATGATGTGCGCCATGCTCACCATTGTGGCGCTGGCGCTCGGCCACTTCACCGCGCGCCTGAAAAGCCGGGAAAGCCTCGAACGCGAGCGCGAACGGCGCACGGCCGCGCTGCTGGAGCTGACGAACAAGACCGCGCTGGCACCGGAACTCGACGGCGGGCTTAACGCCGCATTGCGCCAAATCGATGCGATCTTCAACGTCCGCTCCGCGCTTCTTCTGCGCGACAATGACACACACCGCCTGATGGAGGCGGCGCATGCAGGAAGCTCGTTTCATCCGGACGTCAAGGAACGCAGCGTCGCGGTCTGGGCGTTTGAGAAGAAGCAGCAGGCGGGGCGTTTCACCGACACCCTGCCGGACGTGCCCGCATTCTGGATTCCGCTCCAGGCACGCACCGCGGTAATGGGTGTGCTGGGCGTGCTCTGCGCTCCGGAGCAAACGCTCACGCTCGGCGAACGCGACTGGCTGCAGAATTTCACCGTGCAGATCGCATCCATTTTGGAGAAGGAACACTTCATTCAAGCGTTTCAAGCTGCGGAGGTTTCGGAGGCCTCGGAACGGTTGCGCCG
>JAIOQF010000140.1 GCA_021413535.1 Verrucomicrobiota bacterium | reverse complement strand
GTGCCTGATCGGCGCGTGCATGGGTGTGTTCGGCTTGTTCACGATGTGTCTGCCGCCCTTGTTCCCGGTGCTGCTGCGCACCACGGGCGCGGGCTTCTGCTACAATATCGGACGCATCATCGCGGCGGCGGGCACGGTCTTCTTCGGGCTCTATCAAAAGGTGCCGAATGTGCGTGAAGCGCTGCTGGCTGCGAGCTGGCTTTTCGTTCCGGCCGCATTCCTTGCGCTTCTGTTGCCAGATGAAAAGGACGAGGCTGGCGAGGTGAATATGGTTGCCGAATAGTTCATTGAACTCATTCGTCATTTGACGCGTCCGTGGTGCGGATTACCATCAGGAGTTCCATCATGATCGAAGACTACCTGCCCATTTTACTTCAAGCACTGCTCGCCGGGGGCTTCGCGGTCACCACGCTCCTCGTCAGCGTGATGCTGGGAAGATCGGCTCGTCGGAACAAGACCAAGGACTCGGCTTATGAGTGCGGAATGCTGCCCATCGGCGGAGCCCAGCCGCGCTTCAGTGTGAAGTTTTACATCGTGGCCATGCTGTTTGTGATGTTCGACATCGAAGTCGTCTTTCTTTATCCGTGGGCCGTGATCTTCAAGGATTACGTCGCCGTGCTGGGCAGCGATATTTTCTGGTGGATGCTCTCATTCGTTGGCATCCTTTTGGTGGCATTTGCCTATTCTTGGAAGAAGGGTGCGTTGCGCTGGGATTCCTGACCTGCTCGCTGCATCACATTTCATTTGTTATTACTCTGCTGAATGATCGCCCGGCTCACTCTCTTCACGCTCAAGCCGGATGTCACGCCTGAGTGGCTGGAAGAAATGATGTGGACCACGCGCACCACACTGTTGAAGATCCCAGAGGTGCTGTCCCTCCGCACTGGCAAGCGGGTCAATCCCGGCGATCCCTGGGATTGGTTCATTATGATCGAGGTCGAAAGCCTTGATAAATTCGCCATCTGCCAGGACGACCCGCACTATTTCAAATATCTCAAGGAAGTAGTAAACCTCTCCGCGGGAAGCCAGCAGGAGCTGACTTTCGAGATGGAGCCGCGCAAAGACGTGAAGTATTCGTAGGACGGTTGGTGGTGATTTTTAAGTGGCGTCGAACCGAGTTCAGCCTTGCCACGACTCACCGCTTCTGAGAGGATGTTGGAGTAATTTTATCCCAAACTATGAAAACACACATCTTGTGGTTTATCGGGGTCTTGACCATCTTGGGAATTAGTCCCGCAGCTCTGCGGGCTGAAGATGACATTCATGTTCTCTACCAAGAAGGACGTGACGCCTACAATGCCGGCCAGTTCGAGATCGCCCGGGAAAAGCTGGCGTTGGTGCTTTTGAAAAACCCGGAACATCCCCAGACGCGCGCCATGATGGCCCAGATCGAGCTGAAGATCGGCGCCGACAACACGTTGATGCGCAAGAAATTCGATAAAGTCATCCTCGAAAAATTCGAAGTAGATGATGTCGAACTCGGAGAATCGATCCAGGCGCTTAAGATCATGGCCAAGAACGCCAGCGGCGGAAAGATCATGCCCAACATTATCGTGAGCGACTCTGAACTTGGGAAAAAACACGTCTCGCTGGTCCTCGAGAAGATACCGCTCTCCGAGGCCTTGCGTTATCTGGCGCAGTTGAGTGGCGCTCATCTGAGCTACGACAAAAACGCGGTGATCTTCTCCAAACCCGGCTCTTGAGCCGGCGGCAAAGCTTGCGCAATGTGCCTCTGCGCATGATTTCCCAGCCAGAAGCACTTGCTCCTCAAACCTCAGCCCTGATCACCGGCGGCGGCGGTGATCTGGCCAGAGCGATCCGCGAGGAGCTAACATCCTGTAAAATTAGCGTTCACGCTCCGGCGCGCGCCCAACTGGATGTGACCAGCACTGCGTCCATCGAGGATGGGATCAAAGGACTCAATCGGCTGGATCTGCTGGTGTCCAATGCCGGGCTCTTGATCGACCGGTCGATGACGGCGATGAGTCCGCTCGATTTCAGTGCTGTGCTCGAGGCGAACTTGTCCGGCGCGTTCCGCGTGGCGCGCGCAGCATTGAAAATAATGTCCCGTCAGCGCAGCGGTCATATTATTTTCATCGGTTCCTACTCTGCGCTGAGCGGTCCCGCAGGCCAGTGCAACTACGCGGCGGCCAAGGCTGGACTCATCGCCCTTACTCAATCACTCGCTCGCGAATACGGCGCGCGAGGTATCCGGGTAAACTGCGTGCTGCCGGGATTCCTTGAAACTAAAATGACCGCGCATCTTGGAGACGAACTTCGCGCCCAGTTTCGTGACCGACATGCATTAGGACGTTTCAATACCATCACTGAAGCTGCGCGTTTCATTCGCTTCCTTCACCAGGAAATGCCGCATACTTCCGGCCAAGTTTTCTCTCTCGATAGTCGGCCACATCGCTGGACTTAGTTTATTTAGAAGTAGAAATGAATCCTGCGTGTGTAGGATTGCATCATTTTGTGTCTTTTTGCGTGTTTGTCGGGGGGAAAATTGCGTTTCTAGCCTATTTATCACTTCTAGTTTGTGAGCCGAACAGCCGAAGCGCTTTAATTGTTGTATTTATGGTAATTTCAATTATCATGCGCCTCCTATTGAGCAAGACGGTAGTTGTCTGCGAACGAGTTTGATCAGGTCACGATGAAAATTATCTAGTTCGCAAGATCGAGCAATATTGAGAAAAAATATATAATATCTCTTTACTATCTAGCTCAAGTAACTATAATTGTTAGCATTATCGCTAATCAGCATATGAAATTACCATCGCGCCGTAGAGCCAAGATTGGCTTATTTGCACTCGCCTTGTCTTTGGCGATTTCGCAGGGCCTCGGCGCGCAGCAACTCGAGTCTCGCGTCAGTTCGCCCCAGTATGAAACCGAAGCCACGCGGCTCCGGGCCAA
>JAIOQF010000092.1 GCA_021413535.1 Verrucomicrobiota bacterium | reverse complement strand
CGATAATTTCCATGCGACCGCCACCTTTCATCGCCTGGATGCCATTGATGACGAGGTTCTGCAAAACTTGACCAATCCGGCTGGCGTCCACCAGTGCGGCGGAGAGTCCCGGTTCCGTGTGGATATCGATTTTCACCGCGCGTCCTCCGCTGACGAGCGGAACGGTCTCGCGAATGATCTGCGCGATATCGCACGGCTCGCGCTTCAGCGGAATGTTCTTGGAAAGATTAAGCACGCCCTTGGTCAGTGAATCCGCCCGACGCACCGCAGCCAGCGCCTCTTCGATCAACTCCCCCTCGTGGGTGCCGCCAGAAATGTTGAGCGCAGCTTCTGAGAGACGCATGGAAATAATGCCCAGGATATTGTTCACATCATGAGCCATGCCGCAGGCCGCCAGCGCCAGATTTTCATCACGCAACCGCTTCATGGCGTCCGATTCAATGGCACGAACGGGAGTTGCAGCAGCAGGCTGTTCCTTTTTCTCAACGTCAGGTCGAAGCGTGATCGTATAATTAAGCAGCACGCCATGACTGTTCTGCACCGCGCGGATGCGCCAGATGCAGCGCACGACGCGCTCGGCATAGAGTGTCTTGACTCCGCCGCGCCATTCTGCAGCGCCGCACTTCGCGGCACTTTGCAGCACGGTCACCAGATCAGCTGCCTCCGTCTCGCTGGCCACCAGTTGCGTGACGAAGCGATCCCGCAGTCCCTTGATCGGATCCGCGCCCACCATCATCGCCGCTGGCGTATTATTAAACAGGATGCGCGGCCCGAGGCCCAAGGTGGATTCCGCACGCAAGATGATCAAACCATCACCCACTTGATCGAGTGCGTTGCGCAGAAAAAAATTGGCGGCCTTTAATTGATCAAGCGACATCGGCTCCGGCTGATCCGTTCCCGTGGAATCCTCAGTTTCCATTTTATGCCGATTCAGAATCGGTCGTTTCTGAGGTTCTGCTTCACTGGGGTCGCAGTCCCGCTGGAGGAATGATACGGATGGATCTTCAGAAACTAGGGCGGCCATGGAGTTTAAATAAACTTAATAGAACTTAGTTTTTAACAGTTACAGAGGGTTAATCAATATCTAATTTTTAATTTCGGTCACTTTCTCACCTTTGAGAGGCGCGGATGGCTTCCCTCTTGTTTTTTGTTTGATGAATTATCCAATAACTTCCCTCCGAAGAGACACTCACATCCGGAATCAATCCGAAGAGCTGTTGATCATTTGCTTTTTCTACTTGCATTCGTGTCCATTCCACCTAGCATCCCCGCCCCTATGTCCAAAAACGCTGGCATCGCCAAAACCCGCAAATCCGTTTCCAAGCGGTTCAAAATCACCGGCACCGGCAAGGTGCTCCGCCGCCGTCAAGGCAAACGCCATTTGCTGCAAGGTAAGAGCGCCAAACGCAAGATGCGCCTTCGCAAGACCGCAGTCGTCCATGAAACGGACGCCTATGCTGTGAAGCAGGCCATGCCTTGGGGATGATCATTTTTCCGCGTCCCGCGGAACACGGTGCGAACGCCTGGCAACGCGCATGCGAAGCCTTCGATCAAGCGAGACGCCGCACCGACACCTAACAACAGCCTGATCACAGAACCGACCCCATGCCAAGATCCACCAACTCTCCCGCCAGTCGCAAGCGCCGCAAGCGCGTGCTCAAAGAAGCCAAAGGCTTTCGCGGTTTCCGCTCGAAGCTCTACCGCTACGCCAAGGACGCTGTCCGCAAGGCGATGCAATACAGCTATCGTGACCGCAAGAACCGCAAGCGCGAATTCCGCGGCCTCTGGATTCAACGCGTCAATGCCGCAGCCCGGGCCCATGGCCTGAGCTACGCCCGATTTATGGAAGGCCTCAAGGCCGCCGGCATCGAACTCGACCGCAAAGTCCTCTCGGACATCGCGATCAACGACGACGCCGCGTTCCAAGCCCTCATCCAGCAAAGCCTCAAAGCTCTCGAAAAGAAAGGCGTGCCGCTTCGGAAACCAGCCCAAGCCGCCTAAGACCCTGCGGTCCAATAAGTTCTTCTAATGTGACGAAAAGCTGGGGCCCAACGCTCCAGCTTTTTGTTTTCCAAAATCAGTCCCAGCACTTTCATCCGCCGCAACGACGAACCCATCATGCTCACGGAACTCGAACAAATCCAAACCGGAGGTCTCGCTGAACTCTCCGGGATCACTGACGAAACCGGACTGGAAAATTTCCGCGTTGCCTATCTCGGAAAAAAAGGTCGCCTCACTGCCCTCGCCGCCGGCATGAGAAATGTTTCCTCCGATCAGAAAGCCGCAGTGGGCGCCAAGCTCAACGAAGTGCGCAACGCACTGGGAAACGGCATTGATGAAAAACTGGAGCTGCTCCAGTCCGCGAAGGATGCTGAGGCGGCCAAGGGCATCGACCTCACGCTGCCCGGACGTCCAGCGGCCAGCGGTGCGCTGCATCCCCTGACGCGATTGCGCGACCGAGCGGTGCAAGCGCTGCGACGCATGGGTTTCGCACTCGCCGACGGACCAGAGATCGAGACCGAGTGGCATTGCTTCGATGCGCTGAACACGCCGGCCGATCATCCTGCGCGGAACGAAAAAGATACATTCTATCTACCAGACGGACGCCTGCTGCGGACGCACACCAGCACCGTGCAAGTCCGCACCATGGAGACCGCGAAATCCCTCCCCATCCGCATCATCGCACCGGGTGCGGCCTATCGACGCGATGAGATCGACGCCACTCATCTCAGCGTGTTCAACCAGCTCGAGGGTCTTTACGTTGATCGCGATGTCAGCCTCGCCGACTTGAAAGGCACGCTGGAATTTTTCTTCCAGGAAATCTTCGGCTCCGGAACGCAGGTGCGCTTTCGGCCGCATTTCTTCCCCTTTACGGAACCAAGCTTCGAGATCGACATCAAGCTGGAAGCCAAGGGGCAGGAAGCGAAATGGATTGAGATCGCCGGCTGTGGCATGGTTGATCCCGCCGTCTTCGAAGCCATTTCCAAAACGCGCGGCGACAAAGTTTTTGATCCCGCCGAAGTCACCGGCTTCGCCTTCGGCCTGGGATTGGATCGTCTCGCGATGATCCTCCACGGCATCACCGACATCCGTCATCTCATTGAGAATGATGTGCGCTTCCTGGCGCAGTTCTAATTCCTCAACTTTTCCCGTCATGAAAGTTTCTTTATCCTGGCTTAAAATGCACATCGAACTCGCCGATCTCAACGTCGATAAGATGCGTGACCTGCTCACGTTTGCCGGCATCGAAGTCGAGGGCGTCGAAGTGCGCGGCATTGACTCCGACAAAATCGTGGTCGCACAGATTCTCGAATCGAAGCAGCACCCGAACGCCGACCGGCTCAGCGTCTGTCAGGTGGATGACGGCAGCGGCACACCCCGCCAGATCGTCTGCGGGGCGAAAAATTACAAAGTGGGCGACAAGATCCCGCTGGCGCTACCCGGCGCCACTCTGCCGGGCGGCATCGTCATCAAGGAAGGAAAGCTGCGCGACGTGCAGTCCAATGGCATGATGTGCAGTGGTCGCGAACTTGGACTCACTGATGACTCCGCCGGACTGCTCATCCTCGATGCGGGCGCACCGGTCGGAAAACTTTTCCGCGACCTCCAGCCGCCCGATGTGATTTTCGACCTCGAGATCACCCCCAACCGGCCCGATCTGCTCAGCCACTTCGGCCTCGCACGCGAACTCGCCGCGCTCACGGGAAAAAAACTTAACGCGCCTGCGGAGTTAAATACTGCGGCAGAGAAGACAGCGACACCGAAGGAAATCCGTCTCGAAGCCGCAGACGGGTGCCCACTCTACACCGCGCGCATCATTCGCGGCGTCACCGTTGCTCCCAGTCCGGAATGGCTTCAGGTGCGACTGCAAAGCATCGGTCTCCGACCCATCAACAACATCGTGGACATCACGAACTTTGTGCTGCACGAGACCGGCCATCCGCTTCACGCCTTCGATCTTGCGAAGCTCGACGGCGCCATCATCGTGCGCCACGCCGCCGACAGCGAATCCATCACCACGCTGGATGGAATTGTCCGCACACTCGACAGCAGCGACCTCGTGATCGCCGATTCATCCAAGGCTCTCGCCATCGCCGGCGTCATGGGTGGCTCAGACAGCGGCGTCATCGAAGGCACGAAGGACATTCTCCTCGAGTCCGCTTATTTTATTCCTGCCGGTATCCGCCGCACGGCGCGTCGCCTCGGTCTGAGCAGCGACTCCAGCTACCGTTTCGAGCGCGGCGTCGATCCACAGAACGCAAGAAAGGCCTCCGCATTGGCGGTCAAACTCATCCTCGAAATCGCAGGTGGACAAGCCGATACGGAACAACTCGTCGCCGGCGAGGCTCCTCAGCTCACTCACGATGTCATCTTGGACGAAGACCGCGCCTTGAAGTTGCTCGGCATTCCCGATCTCTCCCGCGAAGAAATGGAGCGCGTGCTTTCATCGCTCGGTCTTCAGAAATCAGGCGACGCGTGGAGCATCCCATCGTATCGCATGGACTTGCAGCGTTCGATTGATCTTGTCGAAGAAGTCTCGCGGGTCATCGGACTCGACCGCGTCCCTGGCCGCACCTCAGGCGCATTCACATCGAGCCAGAACCCGGACCGGGCCTATGACTTCGCCATGTCACTGCGTCATGCCTTGGTGAATCGCGGCTGGTTCGAGGCCCAGACACTGCGACTCGTCTCCGTTGCGCAGTTGCACGATGTGCTGGGACCGCCCGTTTCCGCCGACAAAACGGTCACGGTGAAAAATCCATTGAGCGAAGATCACACCACGCTGCGTCCCGGCATTGTGCCCGGATTGATTGCCACTGCAGCGTTGAACATCCGCCAAGGCCAGGCGCGCTTGCGCTTCTTTGAAATCGGCCGGGTTTTCCTCACCAATCCCAACGGAACATCGCGCGAGGAAGAACGCATCGCGCTGCTGCTCAGCGGTCCTTCGCAACCGATAAGCTGGCATGAAAAAGATAGCGCGCCTGCTGATGTCTATGATCTGCGCGGCACCCTGGAAGCGCTGACGGGATCATCGCTGGATCTCGCGCCCAAACCACTAGATGGCTGGCTGCTGAGCGCGGAAGTAAAACGTGGAAGTAAAACTCTGGGATGGATCGCGCAATTGCATCCGGCACGGGCGCGGGAAATCGACTCGAGAAATCCAGTGTATGTCGCGGAGCTTTCACTCAGTGCGCTGCAACAGGGAACCCAAGGCGCGGCCAAGTTCACCGAGCTGCCGCGCTTCCCCGGTATGACGCGCGATGTGGCGCTTGAAGTTCCCGCAGACCTGCCGAACGCAAAGATCGGCGAGTTCTTTGGTGGCCAGCAGAAAAAGGAACCGATGCTGACTGGCGCGGAAGTCTTCGATGTCTTTGCTGATCCCACCGGCCAGAAGCTGGCAAGTGACAAAAAGTCCATGGCCTGGCGCTTGACGTATCGCTCGCCGGAGCGCACACTGGAGTCGAAAGAAGTGGATGAAGCACATGCGCGTATCTTGAAAGTTCTGCTTGGCACGCTGCCTGCGGTCATCCGCTGAGACCCCTGATCTTTGACAGCCTGAAGTTTTTTCCAGAAACGGAACCCCCTTTCCTGCGGTGTTCGTCGTTCCAGTCGCACATGGCCCGAACCGATAATTGATTGCACCGGGGGCTACGCCATTGCCGCAAAGCCATGCCTTCATTGGAAGGCTGCGCGTCACTAAGCGGGCCTCCACCCTGTCGCCTTATTTGGGAACGGCAGCCAGCAACTGAGACGGCACTCGTGGGTTTCTAACCGCTCCGCTGTTGAGCTTGCTCTGGCGGAGCGGTTTTTTTGCGACCGATTTCAGGGCCGGGTTATTTTATCGGCAATTTGATCGCGCTTGGTTTTGACCAATGACGCCTCGTCTGGACGATTTTCCTCAATCAAGCTTTTCTGCAACCCGTCAAGCTGCCGGTCGAGTTCATCGTAACTGGTTCGCGACTTCGCGTCCCATTCATGTTCGATCTTGGCAAGTGCGCCGTCGTAGGTGGCGCGCAGCTGCTTGAGACTGGCGGGCACGGGTTCGACCTCGTTCGAGGGCGTGGGCTGTTTGTTTTGCACCCGTTGTATTTCTTCCTTGAGACGGAGGGACTCGTCTGATTTGCCGGCATTGATGGCGGCAGCGTCCGCGCGTCCCAGGGCAGCGACATATTTCGCATCAAGATCGGCCACGGCAGCTTCACGCGCCCGGACGATGTCACGGTCGAAAGCTTCTTGGAACTCGGTTTCGATTTTAGGAAGTCGGCTGTCTGTGCTGGGTGCAGAACTTACCGGTGCGGCGGTTATAATCTGCGATGGATTCGATTGATCCAGATTGAGGAAGGCGACTTCGCGATATGAATCTAGGAATTTAGACTCGATGCCAAAACACCCGCTACTGATTCTATCATCTTCCACTGACAACATTTCCACCCCATTCACCAACCCTGTCAACTTGCGACCAACGGCTCGAAATTCGATGGTATGATCGGATTGCCTGATATTTTTGTCATAATCAACCTGCAATACAACCTCTCCTTTGACCCGTGGTTTCAAATAACCAATCACCGCCTTGCCGGTCGGTTTCAAAATAAAACTATAACGGCTTCCTTCTTTGTCGCACCTAAGCTCGATGTGAGCCCAGTCGTTGGCTTTAGCAGCAATAGTGGCACGGATCGCGCCGTCATGGCATTCGGGGCCGAACCGTGCATCTTTCGATTCCAAATGCTTACTTCCCTCTTGGGAGCTGTGCACCACGTTCCAGATTCCGTTGACCATGTCCGGCACGGAAGATGTCTGCAGCGGAGACGGATGTGCGGAGGTTGGAGAATCCGATATGCCGGGGGTATTACCGGTCGCAGAATCCTGCGAGTTTGACGGCGACCTGACATCCGGAGCAGGAGATTGTTGCCGTGGTGCCGAGACTTCATGAGCTTGGGGCAACGGCTGCTTAT
>JAIOQF010000133.1 GCA_021413535.1 Verrucomicrobiota bacterium | reverse complement strand
CTTGTGAAGGCTCATGATGAAAGCGACGGCCTCGACACAGCCGCGGGGGCCGAGCAAAGGCTCCCACGGGGGCATGCCCTTGGTGACGTCGGGCGAACCTTTGCGCACGATCTTGAGAACGTCGGTGGGATTGCCGCCATATTGCCACTCCTTGTCGGCCAGTGGCAGCCCCACGAGCGTTGGATTTTCCGGGTGCGTTTTTTTTGCCATCAGGTCCGTGCCGTGACAGGTGACACAACGCCCCTGCGTCATGAAACTGGCGCGGCCCGCTTCGACGATTTTTGGATCACGCGACATCTCCCAGAGCTTCTTGTCGTCGATGGACTCAAACTGCCGGACCCGGTCGGCTTCGATGGCGGCGATGGCGTCGTCCACGCGCTTCTCGTCCGTCTGACCGACATTGAACTGATAATACGCAAGCCAGTGAATCACAAACCATGCGATGGCGATGTAAAAGGTGAAGAGCCACCAGTTCGGGAGTTTCTGATCATATTCCTGAATGCCGTCAAACACGTGTTCGCGCAGTTGCGGCTCGGAAGAGTTGTTTTCGGGAGTGCTCATGACGGTGATGGGTGAGTCGGCTTCAGGGGTTGCGGGTGTTGGATTTCGCAATCGGCGCACCATCATCGAGCGGCAGCCGGGCAATGTGATCGATCCGGTCTTTCCGCATCAGGATCGTGCGGACGAAGGCCACAATGAAAACGAGGAAGGTGATGGCGAAGGCGGCGTAGGACGCCCAGTCATGCCAGGAATCGGTGACAACACGGCGGAACATGGTGATAAGGATCAGGGTTTGATGACGGCGGCGCGGAACTTGTCCGGAGAGCCGGGTTGAATGGGGAAGGGTTCGTTGGTCCACGGAATTTTACCGGGAGCCTCGCCGGGCTTCTCGAACTTGCCGAAGTTCTGGAGGTAGGCGATGAGCGCGACAATCTGCGAATCGGCCTCAGCGAATGCGCCATTGGCCTTCAAATCGGTTGCGATCTCGATGCCTTGTTTGATGGCCTTGTCGCGGATGTCATCTGCGGTCATCGCTGGGAAGGGGACGCCGAGATAGCGCTGGACGGCGATCTTTGAGGGCAGGGCCGCAAGATCAGCTTTCCGGGTGAGCATCCACGAGTAAGACGGCATGTTCGAGTCCGCGTTCAGGTCTCGTGGATTGCGCATATGGTTGTAGTGCCAGGCATTGGGATACTTGCCGCTGATGCGGGCGAGATCGGGACCGGTGCGCTTGCTGCCCCACTGGAACGGATGGTCGTAAATGCTTTCACCGAGACGCGAGTAGTCACCGTAGCGCAGCACATCAGGCACCAGGGTGCGGATCATCTGCGAATGACAATTGTAACAACCTTCACTGACATAAATGTCGCGACCGGCGAGCTCGAGCGGCGTGGGAACTTTTTCGAGGCGATCCTCGATGTTCTTGGCGCGGCTCACGAAAACCGTGGGCAGGATCTGGATGACACCGCCGATGACCACGGCCACAAAGGTGAGCACGGTGAAGGGTAGATAGTTTTCCAGCAGCTTTTCATACCAGTGCGCCCAGGACTTGCCGCTCTTCTGGAATTTCTTCACCGCGAGAACGGCGACGATGCAAGCCCAGGCGAGCGCAACAAGGTTCGCGTAGGGAGGAAGGAAGAACCACGCGAGGATCAGCACCAGGCCGAGAACGCAATAGATCATGGGATCGTTTACGAAGGTCTCGCGCCAGGTCATGACTTTGTCCGCAGCGGGTTTGAGCGGGACGACTTCGCGGGTTTCGTTGACTGGTTTGCCGCTGCGGATGGTCTTCCATAGATTGTAGATCATCAGCAGGTAGCCGCCGAGGTAGAGCACGCCGCCGACGACGCGGAGCAGCATGAGGAAACGGATCGCGTTGAGCGTCTGAACGAATTCATAGACCAGTGACGTGCCGCCATCGCGCGTTTCATTGAGCATCAGCCCTTGGGTGATGCCGCTGACCCACATCGACGCCACATAAAAGAGGATGCCGACAATGCCGGTCCAGAAGTGGAAATTAGCCAACTGCTTCGAGTGAAGCTTGGTGCCCCAGAGACGCGGGGTCAGCCAGTAGAACATCCCGGCCGCCATGAATCCGTTCCAGCCGAGAGTGCCGCTGTGCACGTGACCGATGGTCCAGTCGGTGTAGTGCGACAGTGCGTTCACCGCGCGGATGGAAAGCAGCGGGCCTTCAAAGGTCGACATCCCATAGAAGGTGATCGCCGCCACATAGAATTTGATCACGGGATCGGTGCGCAGCTTGTCCCAAGCGCCGCGCAAAGTGAGGAGACCGTTAAGCATGCCGCCCCAAGATGGCGCCCAGAGCATGAGGCTGAAGGTCATCCCGATCAGCTGGAGCCAGTGGGGCAAGGCGGTATTGAGGAGGTGGTGCGGGCCCGCCCAGATGTAGATGAAGACCAGCGACCAGAAGTGAATGATCGAGAGCCGGTAGGAGTAAACCGGGCGCTCCGCTGCTTTCGGCATGAAATAATACATGATGCCGAGAATGGGGGTGGTGAGGAAGAAGGCGACGGCGTTGTGCCCATACCACCACTGCACCAGCCCATCTTGCACGCCCGCGAAGATGCCATAGCTATGGGTTAGCGAGGTCGGGATCGAAAGATGATTGACCACGTAAAGCATGGTCACCGTCACAATGGTGGCGATGTAGAACCACAGCGCGACGTAAAGCGAGGGCTCGTTGCGTTTGGCCAGCGTCCAGAAGAAATTGAAGGCGAACACGAGCCAGACAACCGCCACCATGATGTTGATCGGCCAGATGAGTTCGGCGTATTCTTTGCCCCGCGTCAGGCCTGCAGGAAGCGTGATCGCTGCGCAGACAATAATGAGCTGCCAGCCCCAGAAGTTTATGCTGGAAAGCAGGTCCGAGGCCATGCGGCATTTGCAGAGACGCTGCGTGGAATAGTAAATGCCGGCGAACATCATGTTGCCCACGAAGGCGAAGATGGCGGCGTTGGTGTGGAGCGGGCGGAGCCGGCCGAAACTGAGGAAATCGACACCCTCGTTTTTGAACCAGCCGAACGTAAGCCACTCGAGAAACTTCCCGTTCATCTGCCAAAAGTTGAGCTGGGAGGCGGCGATGACCCCGACCAGCATGGCCACGGCACCCCAGATGATGGAGGCAAGCATGAAACGCCGCACGCTGCGGTCGTCGAATTCAATGAGGACTTTGTCGGTGTCAGGCATGGCGGATGGGAGGCTGGGGTGTTGGATCAGGGGCGAGGTTTCTTGACGGCTGGCGCATCATCGAGCGGCAGCAGCGCGTCCTGTTCGATGCCGCGGCGCGAGTCGCGCTGGCTGAAGAAGAACATGGCGGCAAAAAGCGCGCCCAGCGCGAAGCTGATAAAGATGGTCAGGCCGAGGACTTCCATGAACGCGCAACTGAACCATGAACCCTACCTAGTGGCTGCTCACGACTTGGTGAAGCCTGCGCAAATGTTGCGATCCGTCGGCGAATGTTGTCCTATGGTTGGGCGCATATTGCGGTAGCTCTAAGTTGATGGAGTCAGGGTGCTTACGCAAACGGGCCGGTGACGCGCAAATATTGAGATTTGCTGTTCTCTGATCTCACAAACCCGTTGAATCGTTGCGGCTTATGGGGAAAATATTGCAGCGCAAATTTTGCACACAGGCCCGACACCCTGTCTTATCTTCACGATGATCTTATACCGCCTCGCCATTTTCAGTCTCACTTTGCTTGCGGTTTTCGGAACCACCGGCTGCGAAAGCACACCGGTTGCCCAAAAGCCTGCAGGTGGCATTGTGACCACCGACTCCCGTCGACACTACGAGAATGAGAACTTGTGGATCGATGACCGCATTTCTGGCTCGCCATCAATCAAACTGGTGCTCAGTGAGCAGCGCGCTTATTTCTATAAAGGCGGCAAGCTTGCGGGTGTGGCACCCATTTCCACGGGTCGTGAGGGCAATGCCACGGCGACCGGGCATTTCCGAATCACAGAAATGGATCCGGAACACAGGTCAACGCTCTTCGGGAACTATGTAGATTTTGAAGGCAAGATCATCCAGCCGGATGTGGATACCTCAAAAGATCCGAAGCCGCCCGGCGCCACGTTTGATGGGGCGCCCATGGCGCATTTCATGCGATTCAATGGTGGCACTGGAATGCACGAGGGCTTTATGCCGGGTTATCCAGATTCGCATGGTTGCATCCGAATGCCGGGCTGGTTTGCGGCCGCGCTTTATCAAGCGGTGGACGTGGGCACTCCGGTGACGGTGATGCAGTAGTCGTGACACCGGCTTTCAGAGCCTGTGCCACTTCACGGCTGCCATTGTTTCAATAGCGTCTCGTAGCTCACGGTGTCGGGATGTTTCTCGCCGAATTTTTTTAGTGCGCTGTCGGAGGCGCGCTTCATCAGTGCGATCGCTTCTGGCGTGTTCCCGTGTTCCTTGGCGCATTTCGCCAAGGCTGCCATGGCCGCCAAGGTCTGCTGATGATCTTTGCCCAGTGAGAGTTCCATGAGTGGTAAAATCTTGCGCAACTCGGGTTCGGCTTCTTTGAGTTTGCCTTGTGCGAGCAGCACCTCGGCGCGTCCCTCGCGGGCTTTGAGGGTGTCGGGATGTTCGTTGCCCTTGGCTTGATTCAACACCTGAAGCATGGCGGAGTAAACGGCTGCGGCCTCGTCGTATTTTTGCTGGCCAGCCAGACTTCTGGCGAGATTCGCCCAGATGAGCATTGTGGCACCATGTTCGGGGCCGACCACGCGCACGACGAGGCGCATGAGATCACGTGATTCCTTTACGGCTTCTTCGTAGTCGCCTTTCACACGGAGCACGATGGCCAGGCCGATGCGCAAATTAATCGTTGCAGGTTTTTCGGGGCCCAGCGTTCGTTGCGCATCGGCAATGACGGCGCGGTATTCGCTTTCGGCCTGACTGAGTTCTCCAACACGGGCCAGTGCTGCGGCATTATTTCCTCGGTTGACCAGTTCGGATTCATCGACAGCAGCGGCATCTTGTGCGGTCAAGTTGCTAGCGAGCAGAAGCGACAGAATAATTCGGTGCAACATGTCGCGATAGATTGTCTGTGTCTGAGAATAGGGCAACGGGAAAACATCCGGGCGGCACGACGTGCGGATTGCGTGAGGTAATTTTTTCCCTATGCTCAATGAATGGCTGCTGCGCTTTCTCTGGCTTCGCGCTACCACGCATTCACCAACAGCGTGTTTGATGGCATCGGAGAAAATCTGCCGGGATGGAGTGAATCGTTGAGTGAGTTGGATTTGCAAAGCCTGTGGTTCGCGGGCGAGTTTGGCAATGAGTTCACCAGTATGGATGGCAAGCGGATCATGGTGCGGGACTTCGGCATCTGGAATCATGCGGCCGGGCCGGACTTCACGGGTTGTGCGTTGCAGTGTGGTGATGAGATTCTGCGCGGTGATATCGAGCTCGATCCCGACGTGCGCGACTGGGAGCGGCATGGCCATGGCGGGAACGAAAACTATGAGCGCGTTGTGTTGCATCTTTTTATGCAGGCACCCGAAGCCCGGATGTTCACGCGGACGGCGGCGCATCGCGAAGTGACGCAAGTGTGGTTGAAGCCGGAGATGCTACGGGATGCGGCGCAACCTCGGCGCATGGCGGAGGCCCGGCTCGGACGCTGCGCCACGCCATTGAGCGAAATGGAATCCGCGCAAGTATCGTCGCTGGTCGAAGCTGCGGCGCAGTTTCGTTTGCGACGGAAATCGGAAAAGCTCCATGCACTGATCCGCATTCACGGGCGGGAGCAGGCGGTGTATCAGAGTCTGGCGAACGCGCTGGGCTATCGGCACAATCAACGGGCTTTCACAATTCTGACACAGCGGTTGCCGCTGAAAGTGTTGCTCAAGCACGATGCGCCCGAGCGCGAGGCGCTGCTCTTTGGTGTCTCCGGCTTTCTTGAATCCGTGCGCTATGAGGACACGGAGCCGGAGACTCGCGCCTATTTGCGCGTAATGTGGTCGTGCTGGTGGAAACTACGAAATGCCTATGTCAACTGGCTGGAGGAACCGAACCGCCCGCGCTGGCAGATTGCGGGAGCCCGGCCCGGCAATCATCCGCAGCGCAGGCTCGGTGCGCTGTGCGCGCTGCTTGATTCTTGGAAGAAAGTTTTTGCCGCACTGCGCACGCCGAAAGCTTGGAGCCGGAAAGGTTTTACTGCTGCGCTGCTCGCGCTGGAACACGAGTATTGGAGTCGGCATTACACGCTGATGTCGGAACCAGCCACGAAGTCAGTCGCTCTCATCGGCGACACGCGCGTGCAGGAAATGCTGGCGAATGTTGTGTATCCGCTGCTGGTGCCGGAGCGAGGTGACTTGTGGGCTGAATTCATGGAGCTGCCGGCCTTGCTCGATAACCAGAAGGTGCGCCGCGCTGCGCTGCGTTTGTTTGGCGAAGATCCGCGGGCGCGCACATTCCAAAAACGGCTTTACCAACAGCAGGGGCTCCTGCAAATTTATGAAGACTACTGTCTGGAGGACGACTCCGCGTGCGAGGGTTGTCCGTTCCCGGAAAAAATGAAGGAGTGGCGGGCGTGAAGGAAATGACGAATGGAATCCCTAATTCGAATTCTGGAGACTTGGTTTCGGGCAATGTTCTTGCGTCAGAGGCTTCGTCATCCGTCATTCGGAATTCATCATTCTTCAGACGCTACCTCACCGCCTTCCTCGATCTGGTTTACCCTCGGCATTGTGAGATTTGTGAAACATCTCTGGAAGCGAAACGGAACGGCGCCGCGCGCTGGCTCTGCGACGAATGTCTGGATAAGCTTCCGCGAATCGAGGCTCCGTTTTGCAAGGTTTGCGGTGAACCTTATGAGGGAACCATGACCGGTGATTTCCAATGCGGCAACTGTGCGGACTTGAAGCTGCATTTTGAATTCGCCGTGTCAGCCTGTCGCGCGCGGGATGCGGTGCGCTTGATGGTGCACCGATTCAAATATCAACGGCGGCTCGATCTGCGCGGTGTGCTGGC
>JAIOQF010000132.1 GCA_021413535.1 Verrucomicrobiota bacterium | reverse complement strand
AACAATCTCGCGATCGGCGCGCAATATGAACCGGGCTCTGTTTTTAAGATCATCACTTATGCCGCCGTGCTCGACCGCGGGCTCGCGCATCTGGATGACATCATCAACTGCGATCCTGATCAGAAAATTTTCTCGGGCCTCAACATTCACGATCACGTCAGCGGCCAGGTCTCTGTTGCTCAAGCCTTCATCCGGTCCAGCAATCGCGGTGCTTACCTTCTGGCGCATCGTCTCGGCGATGTCAGCTTCATGGATTATGTGCATCGATTTGGCTTCGGTCAGAAAAGCGGCATTCCGCTGACTGGCGAAGTCGCGGGCCGCGTGATGCCGCGCAAATCATGGGACATGCTCACTTATTCGCGCATGGCCATTGGCCACGCCGTCGCCGTGACTCCATTGCAAATGGCCATGGCCGTTTCCGCCATCGCCAATGGCGGCACCTTGATGAAGCCGCAGATCATCCAGGAAATTCGCGATGATTCCGGCACTGTTCTGGAATCACTCACCCCGCAACCAGTTCGCAGGGTTTGCAGCGAACGCGCCGCTGCTGCGCTGCGCATCGCGATGGAGGGTGTCGTCGGCGAAAAAGGCACCGGTGCCAAAGCTGCCATCCCCGGTGTGCGCGTCGCTGGCAAGACTGGCACAGCGCAACTTTACACAGCCAGCGGAAAGGGGATCAACGAAGGCCATTACTGCGTTTCGTTTGCTGGCTTCGCTCCCGCCGACAAACCGGAACTCTGCGCCATCGTCGTCGTGGATGATCCACATGCTCCGCAAGAAGAACTCCTGGGCGGTGTTCTCGCTGGACCGATTTTCGCGCAGCTCATGAAGCAGTGCCTCGAACAAGTCAACGTGACCAAGTCCACCGTGGCCAAGGGAGGCGAACGATGAAAGTGCGCGAACTCATCGAAGCACTCGGGAATCCACAGGCAACTGGAGACCTCGATACGGAGATCAGCAAAATCGCCTACGACTCGCGTCAGGCAGCGTCCGGGGTCCTGTTCGCGGCGCTGCGAGGCACGCATAGTGACGGCCATGAATATATTTATCAGGCGCTCGACGCTGGTGCATCAGCGATCGTCGCGGAAACACCGCCCTTCGCGGAATCCACCACGCCCTGGATTCATGTGCCAGACTCGCGCGAAGCCCTGGCTTGCCTTTCCGCGCGCTTTTATTCAGAGCCATCGAAAGAACTGCTGGTCTCCGCCGTGACCGGCACCAATGGCAAGACCACCACCGCGTTTCTGATTCATCACTTGCTGAACGCCGCGCACGTTCGTTGCGGACTCATCGGAACCATTTCGTGGGACACCGGCGCTGGCAAATCAATCACCGCGACTCATACCACACCCGAGTCACTGGAGCTTCAGGGATTGCTTGCGCAGATGCGCGACAACGGCTGTCGCGCTTGCAGCATGGAAGCCTCCTCGCACGCCCTCCATCAACATCGCATGGACGCCGTGCAGGTCAGCGCCGCCATCTTCACCAACCTCACCCAGGACCACCTCGACTACCACGGCTCCATGGAGGATTACTTCAAGGCCAAGGTCAGACTGTTCGAAATGGCTGCGGAACGTCCCGAAGGAAAACTCATCATCAACATCGATGACAAATGGGGCCGCCGCCTGGCGGAACAATTTGAGAATCACCCCGGTCTGCGCCGTTACGGATTTACCATCGGCGCCGACTACCGCGCTTCCGATGCCCGTTGCGATACTTCCGGCACTTCCTACGAACTGGAGCACAAAGATCGCAGCCTGCTGGTGCGCCTGCCGCTCGTCGGTCTGTTCAATGTGCACAATTCCCTCGGGGCCGTCGTGGCTGCCCACATGCTCGGTTGCAACTTCCGCGAGAGCGTCACCGCCCTGAAGGATGCGCCGCAAGTGCCCGGTCGCATGGAGCGCGTCACTGATCGCGAACGTTTCAAAGTCTTTGTCGATTACGCGCACACTCCCGATGGATTGATCAACGCCCTAGGCTCCGCCCGCGCCCTGCGCCCCACTCGCATCATCACGGTGTTCGGCTGCGGTGGCGACCGCGACCGAACCAAGCGTCCCCTCATGGCGCGCGCCGTGGAAGAGGGCAGCGATATCTGCATCCTAACTTCCGACAATCCGCGGACGGAAGACCCAATCCAGATCATGGAAGATGCGCGAAAGGGTTTCAGCCGGCAAACTCACGCTCTCGTCGCAGACCGCCGCGAAGCAATCAAGCAGGCCATGCTCAACGCCCGCGATGGTGACTTGGTATTGATCGCGGGCAAGGGTCATGAAACATATCAGGACATCGAAGGCGTGAAACATCCGTTTGATGATCGCAAAGTTGGGCGGGGTTATCTTAATTTACGAAAGGAGGAGTTCTAATGAAGCCCCTTCCGCTCAGCACCGTTGCCGAACACTGCGAAGGCAAACTCATCGCGGGCGATGGCACACGACTGGTCGACCGTGTCGTCACCGACTCCCGCAAAGTCCAGTCCGGCGATCTTTTTCTTGCGCTCGTTGGTGATAAATTTGATGCCCACGATTTCGTCACTCAAGTCGCCCAAGCCGGCGCCGCTGCGGTCATCGTCAGCCGGGCTCCAGCGGATCCATTGCCGGATTGCGCCGTGATTCTTGTGCCCGACACCTTGGAAGCGCTGCAGAATCTCGCGCGGCAGCATCGTCGTCTTTTGAATCCACTCGTCATCGCCATCACCGGCAGCAACGGAAAAACCTCGACCAAAGATTTCACCGCCGCCGTGATGTCGCGCAAGTATCAAGTGTGCGCCACGGAAGGAAACTTGAACAACCACATCGGCCTGCCGCTCACGATTCTCGGCATGACCACCACGCAGAATTGCGGAGTGTTTGAGATGGGCATGAATCACGAAGGAGAAATCGCCCTGCTCTGTTCCATCGGTGAACCTGACGCCGGCATCATCACCAACATCGGCGTCGCTCACATTGAGAACCTGGGCTCCCGCGAAGCGATCGCCAGCGAAAAGGGCACGCTAGCCGCCTGCGTTCCCCAGGACGGGCTGGTGGTGCTCAATGCCAATGATGAATTTACATCATCCATCTCCCGCCGCAGCAAGGCGCGGATCGTCACCGCCGGCATTGGCTGCGGCGATGTCAGGGCCATCGTGCATGAGAGCGATGAAACCGGTTCGCGATTTGAATTAAACTTCAGCGACGGCAGCAGCGTGGAGACGCATCTGCCAGTTCCCGGTCAGCACATGGTGGCCAATGCCACGCTCGCCGCCGCCTGCGCCTGGCATTACGGCGTGCCACCACTGGAAATCGCCGATGCGCTGCGCAGCGTGAATCTTACGAAGGGCCGGATGCAAGTGAAGCGAATCCGCGGCGTGATGATCCTCGACGATTCATATAATGCCAATCCCGACTCCATGCGCGCGGGCTTGAATACGCTGGGCACGATGAATATTCAAGGTCGCAAGGTGGCCGTGCTTGGACGCATGGGCGAACTCGGATCACATGCCGCGCAAGGTCATCGCGAAGTCGGGGAATGTGCCGCCGCCTGCGGGCTCGATGCCGTCTTCACCATCGGAGATGAAGCTGTCCAGATCAGCAATGCCGCCGCAGCCAATCACCCCGCCATGCAGACGCGGAATTTTTCATCGCATGTCGCTTGCGCTACGTTCCTTCGCGAATGGCTAAAGGATGGCGATGCAGTTTTATTGAAAGGCAGTCGCTCGGCAGGCATGGAACAAGTGCTCACTCATTTTGCATCTGCATGATTTACTGGCTCATAGAACTTAAGTATACCCTTGGCGCGGACAGCTTCATCGCGAAGCTGCTCAACCTGTTGCAATATCACACCTTCCGCGCCGGTGCGGCCTGTCTGACTGCTTTCCTGCTCTCACTCATCATCTGCGGAACGGTGATCCGAAAACTAATCTCACTCAAAGTCGGCCAGCCCATCCGCACAGCGGAAGAAGTAAATAAACTTTTCGAGCTGCATGGCAAGAAAGCCGGAACTCCCACGATGGGCGGCGTGCTCATCATCGGCACCTTTGTCATCTCTGTGCTGCTCTGGAGCGACTGGAACAATGTCCCGGTCTGGATTTGCCTGGGCACCACGCTACTGCTCGGCGCCTTGGGTTTCTGGGATGATTACGAAAAAGTGGCCCGGAAAAATTCCAAGGGTGTCAGAGCCCGGACCAAGCTCGCCTGGCAGTTCGGAGTCGCCACCGTGGCCTCAACCCTTTTTGCTTATGCGATGCCAAATGGATCGCTGATCACCACTGGTAAAGTCATTCACACTGAAACCAAGCTGGAAGGCAGCTCGCAGCGCACCGCCGAAACCACCACGGTTCAAGAGACGCGCCGTCCCGTCTCCTACCGCAGCCTGATCATCCCGTCGTTCAAGGATCCGTTCATCGACGACATGGGGCTTTTTACCATTGTGCTGTTCTCGCTCATCATCGTCGGCGCCTCGAACGCGGTGAACCTCACTGACGGACTCGACGGCCTTGCCACCGGCTGCACCGTCAGCACCGGTCTGACCTATGCGACATTTTGCTACGTCGCGAGCAATTTGAATTACGCGCGCTTTCTCTTGATCCCGTTCTTCCCGGATGCCGATGAACTCACCATCGTCGCGATGGCGTTGGTCGGCGCCTGTCTGGGCTTCCTGTGGTTCAACTGCATGCCTGCGCGTATGTTCATGGGCGACACCGGATCGCTCGCCATCGGTGGCTGCATCGCCACGCTCGCCATCGGCTGCAAGCAGGAGATCACGCTAGTTCTCGTGGGCGGCGTGTTCGTCATGGAGGCGCTCTCTGTCATTCTTCAGGTGATCAGTTTCAAGAGCACCGGCAAACGCATCTTTCGCATGTCGCCCATCCATCATCACTTTGAATTGGGCGGCTGGAAGGAAAGCCAGGTGGTGGTGCGCTTCTGGATGCTTTCACTGATCTTTGCTATGATCGGACTCGCTACTTTGAAAATTCGCTGACATGGAACTTAACGGACAAACCATTGCCATCCTCGGTGCCGGTCGCAGCGGGCTGGGTGCTGCACGCCTGGCACGAAAGCTCGGCGCGCGGCCGGTGGTATTCGATACCGGTGATGCCGGCAAGCTCACCCCCGACCTTGCCAAGTTGCGTGCAGAAAATTTTGAGTTTATCCCAGGGCTCGAAGGGGCAAAACAATCAGCGGCCCAGGAGAAATTCAATCTCGTCGTCATCAGTCCCGGCATCGACGCCTCCTGGGAATTGCCGCGCATTTTCACTTCGCTCGCCGTGCCTTTGATCGGCGAGATCGAGTTCGCCTGGCGGCAGTTGCGGGACACGCCGGTCGTGGCCATCACCGGCACTAACGGCAAGACCACCACTACCGAGCTGATCGAACGCATGTTTAACGGCTGCGGCCGCAAGACCATCGCCTGCGGAAACTATGGCCATCCCTTGTGCGAAGTCGCTGCCAGCGGTGTGAGTTATGATGTGCTCACGGTCGAGATCAGTTCCTTCCAGCTTGAGACCATCACCAGCTTTGCGCCCCGTGTTGGCATCTGGCTGAACTTCGCGCCGGATCATCTCGACCGTTACCCCGACATGAATTCGTATTTCGGCGCCAAGCGCCGGCTGTTTGATTACATGACCTCGGATGACATCGCCATCGTGCGAGAAGGCGAATCACTCGGCGCACTCCAGTCGAAGACCGTGACCTTCTCCACCGCTGCGGAATCGAAAGCGGATTTTACCCTGCGTGATCAGGCTGTTTATTTCCGCAACGAGAGTATCGCCGCAATCGAGAACCTGCCGTTGCAGGAGCGCCACAATATAGAAAATGAAATGGCCGCACTCGCTGCTGGCTGGGCCATGGGCTTGAAGTTTCCTGAAATGACCCGCGCGCTTTCCGGATATGAATCCGCGCAGCATCGCTGCGAAGTGGTGCGCGAATATGGCGGTCATCGTTACATCAACGACTCCAAGGCGACTAACCTCCATGCCGTGGAAAGCTGTCTGCGCTCGCAAGATGCCAGCGTGGTGCTCATCGCTGGCGGCAAGGAAAAGGGCATCGACTACGCATCCTTTCGTCCTCTGCTGCGTGAGAAAGTTTCCGCGCTGGTCGCCATCGGGGAGATTGGGGACAAACTCTGCGCCATGTTCGCGGACGACGTGCCCTGCAGTCGTGCTGCCAGCGTGCCGGATGCTGTGCACATTGCTACAGGACTTGCCCGGCCCGGCCAGGACATTGTCTTTTCACCCGGAACTTCGTCCTTTGACATGTTCAGCGGATACGCTGAACGCGGCAATGTATTCCGCGACGCAGTAATTTCACTAACTTGATTCTCCCACTCCTGAACCCCCGCAACCCAACCCAACACCATGAAACAAGAATCTAAACAACCTAAGAATGCAGGCATTGCTGGCAGGCTTAACATGGCCGGCTGGCGCAAGCATTACGTCGCCGCCATGACCGCAGACGAGGAAACCTGGCCCCAGCGCGAACCTGGAAGCAACCTCGGCCGGGTCTTCATCATCCTGTTGCTGCTGCACGTCTTCCTCATCGGAGCCGTCGTATTCTACAACGTCATCTCCCCTAAATCGCCCCCCGCCGTGGCCACCGCTAAACCAACCCTCGCGAAGCCGGAGGCCACGACCTTGAAGACAGCGGCTTCGACTAGCGTGCCCAAGGCGCTGGCGATCAATCCCAGTTCAGACAATCTGCCCGCAGTCATGACGCCCGTGCTCGCCCCGCCCAATCCTGAAGCAAGACTGGTCGAGACCGCGATTTACGACGTGCGCTCCGGCGATAACGTGCCTGGAATCGCCGCTGCACTCGGCGTCAGTGCCGCAGACTTGATCAGGCTGAATAACCTCGACAACACCGAGCTCTATCCGGGCCGCAAGCTAACCTACCCTAAAAAAATGGCGCTGCCGGTGCTTAAAGCCATGCCGATTCCCTCCAACTCGACCAACACCGCCACATCGAGACCGGGAACGATCAAGACCGTCAGCGCCACGAGTGCCAACACTGCACCAGTGAAACTCAAGGAAAATCCTGCCGTCACCAGCAGCGATTCACCGCCGAAAACCATCACTGCCAAGACCACCGTGCAGGCAGGCGATCAGCCGCCCGCCACTATTGCCATGCACAAAGAAACGCCCTCCGGTAGTTCCGCAAAACCGAAGACAACACCTGTAACCGACTCATCCAAGCCAGCAAAGACCACGGCCAAGATCGAGAAGCCTGTGAAAGACGCTGCCAGCCGTCGCTCGCATATCGTCGGACCGAAAGAAACCCTCTACTCCATCGCCCGCAAGTATGGCGTGAAAGTAGATGCCCTGCAAAAAGCCAACAGTATCAAAGACCCGACCGCACTTCGTGACGGCATGAAACTGGTCATTCCGTCGAAGAATTAAAAGTGTGATAAGTGATATGTGACGTGTGAATGGATAAATGCTTCCATCTGCTAACTCTCATCTCCTAACTGCCAACTCATGCAACGCTGGAACGCCTTTGTTGTGGCCATTGCCGTGCTCGGACTCTCCGTCATCGGATTGGTCATGCTGGCCAGCACCAGTTACTATCTTGAGGAGGCGGGTGCTCTACCGGTTCCGGTGGTGGATCTTTGGCGGAACCATCATCGCCCTCGCGCTTTGCTTTACTCATTTGTTTGGCGAGTCCGTCAATGGTGCGGCGCGCTGGGTTTCGCTGAAGAGACTGGGGCTCCGCGCGGTGCACTTTCAGCCTTCGGAATTCGCCAAGCTGTCCTGCGCCATCGTTCTCGCAGCCTGGTTCGCGCGGCAGGAACCACTCACGCGAGAATTTGGCGGCGGTTTCATGAAGCCGGGTCTTATCGTGGCTGTGATCGCCGTGCTCATCGGCGCCGAAGTGGATTTGGGATCTGCCGCTCTCGTGGTCGCAGCTGGCTGTGGCATCATGTTCGTCGCCGGCACCCGGCTCATGTTTCTCGTGCCAGTAGGTGTCTGTTCCATTGGCGGATTTGCTGCCGTGGTTAAGATGATGCCCAATCGAGTCGAACGCATCATGGCCTTTCTCGATCTGGAAAAATATCGGGACGGTCTCGGTCTCCAGCAATGGCGCTCGCTGCTCGCCTTCGGTTCCGGCGGTCTGCACGGCCTCGGTCTCGGCAACGGACGGCAGAAAATGAGCTACCTTCCCGAGGCTCACACTGACTTTATTTTTCCGATGGTCGGTGAGGAGTTCGGCCTCATCGGCACCAGCATTGTCATCGGATTGTTCGTGCTGCTCATCGTCGGCGGACTCCTCGTGGCTCATCGTGCCGAGGATCGTTTTGGCAAGCTTCTGGCCTTCGGCATCATCCTCACGCTCGGACTCGAAGCACTGATGAACATGGGAGTCACCACCGCGCTGCTGCCGAACAAGGGTCTTCCGCTTCCTTTCGTCAGTTACGGCGGCTCCAGTTTAGTCGCCGCCATGCTCGGCATCGGCATCGTCTTAAATATTCATCACCAGACTTCCGCTGCAGATCAGAGCCGCATTCCTGGCGGCCGGCGACGCTAGTTTGCTGAGGCCTCGTAGCATAGAATGTGCTGGGAAAAGTAGCCCGCGAGTCCCTTCGCGGCCGGGTGAATATTAAACGATCCACGAAGGGACTCGCGGACTACTTATCTTCGCTCATTTTGCATCAAGCCGGATGCACTCGCACGGTGAACGCGTTTTCTTCCGCGAACCAGCGCGCCGCGACGGGCTTGATCTCTTTCGCGCTCA
>JAIOQF010000131.1 GCA_021413535.1 Verrucomicrobiota bacterium | reverse complement strand
GCGCGCAAGCGTGCGGCTGAGTTGCTCACCGAGATCGGTTCAATGGTGAAGGAAGAGCCCTATCAAAACAACGTCGGCTACTCCGAACGCGCCGATGTGCCGATCGAGCATCGCCTCAGCGAGCAATGGTTCTTAAAGTATCCGAGCACGCAGCCTTCGCAGGAAGTCGTGGCCAAAGGCGACATGCGCTTCTTCCCCGACCGCTGGGCGAAGGTCTATGATCACTGGATGGGTGGCCTGCAGGACTGGTGCATTTCGCGGCAGTTATGGTGGGGGCATCGGGTGCCGGTGTGGAATCGCGGTGATGAAGTGTATTGCGGCATCGAGCCGCCCGCCGGCGAAGACTGGGAACAAGACCCCGACGTCCTCGACACTTGGTTTAGTTCCTGGCTCTGGCCGTTTGCCACCATGGGATGGCCGAACGAGACCGCTGATTTGAAAGCCTTCTACCCGACGACCGATCTCGTCACCGGCCCGGACATCATCTTCTTCTGGGTCGCGCGCATGATCATGGCCGGCTACGAATACATGGGCGAGCTGCCGTTCAAGAACGTGTATTTCACCGGCATCATCCGAGACAAGCAGGGCCGCAAGATGAGCAAGAGCCTGGGCAACTCGCCTGATCCGCTCGAGCTTATCGAAAAATTCGGCGCCGATGCCCTGCGGTTCGGCATCATGCGCAGCGCGCCGCTCGGTGCGGACATCGCGTTCGACGAGAAGAATGTCGAGCTGGGCCGCAACTTCTGCACCAAGCTCTGGAACGCCTGCCGCTTCCGTCAGATGCAAGGCGGCGAGGTCGAAACCGAGATCAATCCCGCATTGCTCACCAGCGACGACAAATGGATTCTGCTTCGCCTCAACATCGCGATCAATGAAGTCACGACCGCACTTGAAGAATACCGCTTCAGCGATGCTACCGCCACACTCTACCGATTCTTCTGGAGCGAATATTGTGACTGGTATGTTGAAGCCTCGAAGGCCACGCTGCAAGGCACGGACGAAAAGCGCAAGGCCAGCACCGTCGCCGTTATAGACTTCGTGCTGGGTCACACGCTGCGATTGTTCCATCCGTTCCTACCCTTCATCACCGAAGAGCTATGGCATGGCATGGGTTTCAATTCCGATATGCCGGAGAACCAGGGCGGCAAGAGCATCATGTTCGCTCCATGGCCCAAACCATTCAGTGACGATGAGCTCGCGCACTTCGGCATCCTTCCCGAAGACGAAAAGAGCGCGAACGACAAGTATGAAACCGTCAACCTTGGCCGCGGTCTTAAAAGTGCCTTCAACATCACCAAGCGCGTCCGCTTCGTGCTCAAGCCTGCGCAGGAACTACCCGCGCACGAGATTGAAGTCCTGCGCATTTTGCTCAACGCGGAACCGCTCGACGTGAACGCGAACTACATTTCACCCAAGGGCACCCCGGTGGCGTTCACCCCATTGGGCGAACTTTTTCTCCCGCTGGAAGGACTGATCGATGTCGAAGCCGAGCGCGCCCGGGTGACCAAGGAATTCACCAAGGCCACGGACGAACTTGCCAAGGTGCGCGCCAAGCTGACCGACGAAAATTTCATCGCCAAGGTTCCGCAAAAGGTGCTCGACGAACACCGGCAGCGTGAATCTGATTGGACGGTGCAGTTGGAGAAACTGAAGAGCATGATGGAAGTGTTGGGGTAATTTGTTGGAGTTCAAGCTATAGCTTGTCACAGAATTTTACCGACAGCCTGAAGGCTGAACTCCAACAAATGCGATGAACAACATCGAAGAAGCAATCGTCAACACGAGAGCGCATCTGCTTTCGTTGCGAAATGCCGCAGGTCATTGGGAGGGAGAATTGTCGAGCAGCGCGTTGTCCACGGCCACGGCTATCGTGGCGCTGTCGTTGGTGGATGCTGCTGGCTGTGACGCGCTCATCACTCGCGCGGCGCAATGGCTCATCACGAATCAAAACACCAACGGTGGCTGGGGCGACACGACGATCAGCAAATCGAACCTTTCGACCACGCTGCTGTGCTGGAGCGCTTTATCCATGGTCGCGAAACATCGCGCGAATCTGTGTCCAGATGAAATCGCTAACTCAAGCGCACCGGCGATTTCTCTTACGACGACATTCACACTCTGTGAATCATGGATTCGCGAAAGTGTCGGCTCGCTGGAGCCGGATGCGATCTGCCGCGCGGTCATCGCGCGCTACGGGAAGGATAAAACTTTTTCAGTGCCGATTTTGATGACCTGCGCCATCAGCGACCGTCTCGGTCCGCACGATGAAGCATGGCGGCGCGTGTTCGCGCTGCCGTTTGAGTTGGCCGCATTTCCGCGCTCGTGGTTTGGAGCGATCGGGCTTCCGGTGGTGAGCTATGCATTGCCCGCGTTGATTGCCATCGGTCACGCGCGCTTTCATCATGCGCCGCCGCGCTGGTGGAATCCGTTGCGCTGGATTCGCGCGGCGCTGTGGCCGCGTATTTCGCCAATGCTCAAAACGCTGCAACCCAGCACTGGCGGTTATTTGGAGGCCACGCCGCTGACGAGCTTTGTGACGATGGCGCTGGCATCGTCGGAATATACGGGAGCGCGGGCACTCATGCCTGCAATCAATCCGATCTAGGCCGCAAAGCCGCGACTATGAATGAAGCGGACAAGAGTGTCTGCGCTCCTCTCAAAGACTGGCTGCTCAATCAGCAATACAAATCTGTTCACCCATTTACAAATGCCGCGCCGGGCGGCTGGGCCTGGACAGATCTGCCGGGCGGCGTGCCGGACGCGGATGACACGAGTGGAGCCTTGATTGCATTGTGGCATCTTTGCGAATCGGAAAAAAATCGCCGTGAAATTGTTCCCGCGATTGAAGCGGGCATCACCTGGCTGCTTGATTTGCAAAATCGTGACGGCGGGATTCCCACGTTCTGTTGTGGTTGGGGCGCGCTGCCGTTCGACCGCAGCACGCCGGAGATTACGGCTCATGCCTTGTGGGCGTTTCATCTTTGGGATCATTTGCTGGGCTGTGAGATCAAATCGCGAATCGCGAAAAGCGGAGAACGCGCCATCGCGTATTTAATTAATACACAGAATGACGACGGTTCGTGGATTCCGCTTTGGTTTGGCAGTGAACACACTTCAGGCGAGAACAATCCGGTGCATGGCACCGCGATGGTGGTGCTGGCGCTGGCTCATGTATTTCGCGCGCATGGACTCGCGCGTCCCGCTTTGCAGCAGGGTGTGGATTTTATCATCGCCAGTCAGCATCCCTCGGGCGGCTGGGGTGGTGCTAAAGGCGTTGATCCAACCTTGGAAGAAACGGCGAATGCCGTGCACGCGCTGGCAGCTTGTCTAAATTTGTTAGCGTTGCCGGATATCGATCTCCTGGTTCTAGTGGAGCCCGTCCAGCGCGGCACCCAGTGGTTGATGGAACAGACGCAAAACGGAACGACTTTTCCAGCGGCACCCATCGGCCTCTACTTTGCGCGTTTGTGGTATCACGAGAAAACCTATCCAGTCATCTGGACGCTGGCGGCTCTGGAACAAGGCCGGCAAGCGCTCGTTGAGTGAGATCAGAGCAGCGTGCTGTCGTCGCTGCGTTCCAGTTTGCCGATTTTCTTTTTGATGATCTCAAGATGCACGGTCATCTCGTGGAGGGACTTGATGCACTCGCCCTGAGTTTCTGCATCGTTGAGCGCAGGCAGCGCGGGATGGATTTTCATCAGCTGGAGCACGATGTTTTTCGCGGCTTCACGAATCTGAGCGATGGCGGCGGGTCGGTCGAGAGGCATGATCAGCGAATGAAGTAGCTCAGATTTTCCAACTCCATGGCCAGATCCACGTTGTTGACGATGATGTTTTTGGGAACCTCGAGCACGACGGGGGAGAAGTTGAGGATGGCCTGAATGCCTGCAGCGACCAATTCATTGACCACCTCCTGAGCATACTGCGCCGGAACAGTCAGGATGACCATTTTGATATTTTGTTCGCGAATGAACTTTGTGAGCTCCGTGGAATTCAAGAGAGATGTCTTGAGTCCCTTGACTCGCGCTGGGACAGGATGGGAATCAAAGGCGGCGACAATTTCAAAACCTTCCTTTTGGAATCCGCCGTAACGCAGGAGTGCGGAGCCGAGGTTGCCGACTCCAACCAGAATCACGGGCTGAAGGCGCGAGCTGCCCAGCACTTCGGCGATGGCGCCGCTCAGGCCAGCGACATTGTAACCCAGACCGCGCGTGCCGAACTGTCCGAAGTGAGTCAGATCCTTGCGCAACTGGGTGGATTTGACGCCAGCGGCTTTGGCCAGGGCTTCGGACGAAACGGTTTCCACCTTGTTCTCTTTCAGTCGCTGAAGGCAGCGTTGAAAGATTGAGAGGCGGTAGATGGTCTTGCGAGGAATTTCCGTCTTCAGCACTTGTGAATTTTCACGAACTGAAGCAAAAAAGCAAATTGCTTTCTTGGAGCGCGGTTAAACTCAACTCGCGCTAAGCCATCTGATCGTGCTTCACGGCTCCAGTTTCAGCGGTGGAGGCGGCTGAAGCTTGATGGGCGGCGGCACAGCGGATTGATCATCTTCAACGGGCAGGGCGCGTTTGATGGCTGTGCCGTCGGGATTCACGGGCAGGGCGCGGAGCAGGGGTTGCACGCTGTTGTAGGGATCAATGCCCAGCAAAGCGGGGCTATGCATGCGGATGGGTTCGACCCCGGCCAGCTTGTGATCGGTTTCGGACGGAGGGAGCATGCCGACTTCCTCGGGTCGAGTTGCACCAAGTCCTCCCGGGATATCGGCATTGCTGTGTTGATCGCAGTATTGATCGAACGGTGAACCGCGGCGCAGCACTTCCTTCTGCGTGTCTCGAACAGAACGGGAACCGCCATGGAGAGGATCGGGAACTTTTTCGTAGCAGGCATCGGTGGCGCGCAGGCCGCTTTTGCGGCATACTTCGACGAAGTATGCGTCCTGCGGGGGCGCGATTTCCTCGGGCTTGTAATCTGTTTTGGTGGCGTTCATGGCATCGACCCAGATGGGCAGGGCGATGCGGTTGGAGAACGCGCCGGTGTAGATGGATTTCTGCTGGTCAAAACCGCACCACACGCCGCACGTGATGGCGCTGGTATAGCCGACGAACCACAAGTCCTTGAAATCGTAATTGGTTCCAGTCTTGCCCGCCGCAGGGAAACTTCCCAGACCGTATTCATTATAGGCGGGTTTTCCCGTCCCGCGTTTCAGCACGTCCACCAGACAGGTGTGCGTTTGATAGGCCGCGATTTCATCCATCACCGTTACTCCGTCTTCGGCTTCCTCTTTGATCTGATGGATGACTTTGCCATCCTTGTCGGTGATGCGTTGGACGAGACGAATTTCCTTCGGTCGCTTCCCGCCGTTGGCGAAGGCAGAGTAAGCCAGGCACATTTCGTCGAGCCTGACCTCGCTGGTGCCCAGGAAGCTGCTGGCGTAATCGCGCAACGGAGATTTGATGCCGGCCCGCTGTGCGAGTTCTTTGAGTGATTCCAGGCCGACTTTTTCACCAAGACGCACCGTCGCCGCATTGCGACTCTGCAACAATGCTTCGCGCGCGGTGATGGTGTCGGCATATTTTGTCTCATCTTGTTCCGTGCCCCATTCGCCGAGGATGCCGGTCAGTCCGCCGATCATGACACGTCGATTGTCGATGGGTCCGTCCTCGATGCGGAGCGCGGGAAAATATTCCGGCTTCTGGAACGCAGCGGCGTAGAGGAACGGAAGGAATGCCGTGCCCGCAGGCCGGCGTGATTGCACGGCACGGTTATACATGCTGTCCAGATAATTGCGGCCACCGACCATCGCGAGAATGCCACCGTCATGGTTGTCCATCATCAGCACCGCAGCCTGAAGATATTCCGGCTGCGGTCGCGCCATTTCTGTCGCGCCTTCTTCGGGGCTGGGCTTCTTCTCTTTTGCACTGATTGACTTTTTGTAATTGTCCAACAAGGCGCGGTATTGTGCGTAGGTCTGATGAATGTAGCCTGGACGTTTTTCCAATTCCGCAAGCCGCTTGCTCACCGCGTCCTCCGCTGACTTTTGCAGTGCGCGATCAATGGTGGTATAAATTTTGAAGCCGCCAAGCTGCGCGGCCTCGTCGCCGACGATCTTCATCACCTCCTGACGCACTTCTTCGTAGACGTAGGTCAACCGGGAATCCGCTGCCCGCGTTGTCGTAACCACCGGTTCAGCGGAATATTTGTCGTGTTCCTCTCCGGTGATGAAGCCATCGTCGTGCATCCGGTCGAGCACATGGTTGCGTGCCTTCTTGCAGCGATCAGGAAAGCGAAGGGGCTGCAGGTTGTTCGGACTTTTGATGATGCCGCAGATGGTGGCCGACTCCAGCAGGTCGAGGTCTTTGACATCTTTGCCAAAGTAACCCTGGGCTGCGGCCTGCACACCGTAGAAGCCGCCGCCGAAATAAATGCGGTTGAGGTAGAGCTCAAGAATTTCAGATTTTGAGAATTTATTCTCGATTCGTTCTGCGAGGAAAGCCTCCACCAGCTTGCGTTTGTAACGAGACGACTTCTGTCCGGTCTCGAGCTCTTTGAGCTTGAAGGCATCGCGCGCCAGCTGCTGGGTAATTGTGCTTGCGCCCTGTGTCTCCGAGCCAGCCTTGTAGTTGAGCCACATCGCCCGGACGATGCCGATGTAATCAACGCCGCTGTGCTGGAAGAAGCGCGAGTCCTCCTCCGATGTGAGCGCCTGAATGAAATGCATCGGCACCAGCCCGATCTTTACCGGCGTGCGATTGAAAACATAAATGCGGCCCATCTCCTCGCCCTTGCGGTCGAAGATGATGCTGGCGCGTTCGATCTTGTGAACGACATCGAGATCAAAAAGCTCCGCCTGTTCTCGCAAGGGACGAACCACGGCCAGCATCACGGCGAGCACGGCTACTCCGACAACTAGAAATAAAATCGTGAGCACGCCGAACCAAGTCCGCCGGAAAAACGGCACCCGTCGGCGCAGATTGCTGCCGCTCTTGCGGATGAGATCGAGATAATCGTTGCCTTTCTTGCCCATGAGCTGCTGCAAATTCACGAAGCCATTTGGCTTCCGGGTGGGCTCGCAGTATAACGCATCATCTGAATATGGCCAACGCAAACACCGCCGCCGACATCATCCGTGAACGCATCCGTGCGGCGGGTGGATCGTTGCCTTGGGCGGAGGTCATGCAAATTGCGCTCTACGAACCTGGAGCCGGCTACTACCGTCGCGGGGTGCGCCGCATCGGTCGCACTGGCGATTTTTTCACCAGTGTCAGTGTCGGACCGGCATTTGGGGAGTTGCTCGGTCTGTTCGTAGAACGAGAATGGCGCGGAGCAGGAGCACCGCAGGATTTTGTGATTATCGAGCAGGGCGCACACGACGGGACGCTGGCGGCTGACATCTTGAGAGGACTGGAGCGCAAGTCCCCGGAGCTTTTTGCCAACGTGCGATATATCATCGTGGAACCTGACAATGATCATCGGGTCGCGCAGTTGAAAACGCTGGCTAATTTTTCAAGTAAACTATCTCAGGTGAATAATCTGAATGAACTGGCTGCCATGCCGGAGCAAGCCGTCTTTCTCTGCAACGAGCTGCCCGACGCCATGCCGGTGCACCGGGTGCAGTTCATCGATGGCGCATGGAAAGAAATGTGGGTGCGTGTCGCACCATCCGGCGAGTTTGAGTTAGGTCCCGAATCTTTGTCGTCGACACGCTTGGCGGATGAACTCGCAGATATCAGGAAAGTGTTGCCTGATGGCTTCATCACGGAAGTCAATCTCGCGATGCTCGACTGGCTGCGAGAACTGGCTGCGGCGCAATTCAGCGGTCGGATTCTAATTCTCGATTACGGACACAGTGCGGAAGATTATTTTGCACCAGAACGTCGTGCCGGATCGCTGCGACGATATGTGGCGCATCAATCGGATGATCGCGTGCTGGAGAACCTTGGAGAATGCGATCTAACAGCGCATGTGAATTTCACGAGGCTGGCTCAGCAGGCTTTGGATTGCGGGTTGGAGATCAGCGATTTCATCGAGCAGGGGCGCTTCCTCACGCGATTGTTTGCTGAATCCGAATCAAGCAGCCATATCCCAAGAGATGCTGGCTGGCTGCGGCAGTTTCATTCGCTGACGCATCCAGGAATCATGGGACGGGCATTTCACGCACTGGTGCTGGGCAAGAATCTAAGTGCAGATGATCCGCTTACGGAGAAATTATCTGCCAATGCACGGCAGCGTCTTGGTTTGTGAGGATATCATCTCAGCGCCAAAAGCGCATTTCATACTTAGCTTGGGGTGCAAGCCCGGAAATTCATACAAGTCGTAAATCAGTGCTGAAAGCACGCGTTATACGGAAGCAATATGAGACGCGCCGTTGGCGCTTCAGCCGGGGCAGCTTCAAGTGAAAACTTGCAAAGAGCCAAGAGATTCTTGTCAGCTAAAGTCGCACATTGACCGTGACGCGAGGATTTAATCTCCTCCCACCGCCGGCGCTTCAAGGTAGCGCATCTTCTTCTCCACGAGCGGCAGGTAGATGGTCACTTTGGTGCCTTCGCTTTCTCGGCTTTCTAGTTCGATCTCGCCTCCGTGTTCGCGAATGAT
>JAIOQF010000083.1 GCA_021413535.1 Verrucomicrobiota bacterium | reverse complement strand
GCCTGTCCAGCATCTTGCGCGTGCCACGGCCCATCCGCGCACTGGCTGCAAAAGATGCCCACACCTTCCTGCGCGACCCGACACAGTGGGGACAGTGCCTGCTTATTTTCGGACTCCTTTTCATCTACACCTCCAACCTGCGGAACCTCGGCTATAATTACGCCGACCCTTTCTGGACCACCGTTATCAGCTACTTGAATCTGATGGTCTGCTCGCTCTCGATGTCGACCCTGACCACGCGCTTTGTCTTCCCGCAGTTCAGCCTGGAGGGACGACGCTTCTGGATCGTAGGTCTCACCCCCTTCCCGCTCACTCGAATTCTGCACCAGAAACTCTGGACCAACTGGCTGGCCACCACGCCTCTGACCACGCTGCTGATCGTCATTTCATCCATCAGCCTGCGCCTGCCCGCACATCGTGCCATATTTTTTATCAGTTCCATGGCCTTGTTAAGCATCGGACTCAATGCCTTGGCCCTCTCCCTCGGCGCGCTCATCCCAAACTTTCGCGAAACCAACTCCGCTAAAATTGTCTCTGGATTCGGCGGCACCCTCTGCCTGATCCTGAGCTTCTTTTACATCATCGGCTCCATCTTCATCCTCACACTTCCGGCCATCTCCGAACACGCAGCCAAGATCAAACCGAGCCCGGAAAAAGTGCAGTTATTTGAACTCGCCGCACTCGGCGGACTGCTCATGCTCACCTTGATCGCCGGTGCCTTGCCCTATCAAATCGCAAAAAAACGCATAAAAAAGCTGGCTTATTTAAGTAATCTGTAATATTAAGAGTTGCAGGGTATTTCCATTCCTCACTCTTATGTCCCGTTCTTCTGCCGCCAGCATGTTCGCCGAAGATGAGCCCGTCCTCAGATTCGAAGAATCTTCCGCACCTGTCGCCCGCACTCGGAAAGCCCAGATTGCGGCCGAGATCACACCGGAGATAGACGACGCCTCTTACGGTTCGCTCAAGCGCAAACAAGAAGAACTGCTCAATCTCCGCCAGCAACTCGAGCGCACCGAGCGCGAAACCTCACAGCTCGAAGTCCAGCGAGGCAAAGAGGAACGCTTCACCACCGGTCGCCGCGAAATGGGCGAGAAGCTGTCACGCTCACTGGTCCGGCTTGATCGCGAACTCTACAACTCGCAAAAAGCCATCGAAGAAATCACCACCGCCCGCGATCTCTACCAGCATCATCTTGAGATCATCCGCGGTCTTCATCCCGAAGCTTGGAAACGGGGCGAACTCGATGGAGAACTCGACCGCGCCATCGCCGCCATAGACGACGCCGAAGTTGAATTCGGCAAAACATCGCGCCGACTCGCCGCCACCCTGCCCGGTGAAGCGCTCGCCGAATCTACGTTAAACGGCAATCTGCCCCGTGGATTTGTCTCCTGGCTCACCGCTGGTTTCGCCTTCACCCTTCCCGCGATGCTCGCCCTGCTCGTCATCACCTATATCGTTTTTAAATATCTCCGCTGACCCAGCTCGGCGAAAATTTTCATCACTCCAACGCTCCGGCATCAAACTCCCACTCCCGCCCCACATGTCCGCCAACAAACGCATCAGGAAATCTCCCGCACGCAACGCCAAGGACCTCATTGGCGAAACCGCGCCCCGACGTGCGCTGGACTTGAAGAAAGAAGTGCACCGTCTCGAAGTCGAGATCGCCACTGCCGCGCATTATGCCGCCGATCACCGGCAGCATCGCGGC
>JAIOQF010000057.1 GCA_021413535.1 Verrucomicrobiota bacterium | reverse complement strand
ATGCCGGACCTTACGTTTCACTGGCGGAGGCTGTTGCGATTCCGAAGCAGGACGCAAAGGAATTTGAATCGCTGCTCAACAAGGCACTGGCGATTGATGTCGATGCCCATCCGGAAATCCGTCTCTCCAACACCGTGATGCAGCGCCGGGCGAAGTGGTTGCTGGCGCGCAAAGATGATTTAATTCTACCCGAACTGCCGCCGGAAAAACCAACCACCGAATCGTCCGGTTCCGCCACTCCTCTCCTGCCCAATCCATGAAACCAGCTCATCTTCCCCGCCCTCAATTTTTGCGTTTTATTCTGATCGCATCACTTGGTTTGTCATCGTTGCAGTCCGTCGCTCTTGCCGCTGGTCCCGCAAAAATTCGTCTTGGCACTTTGGTTCCCAAGGGATCGAGCTACTACCGCCAGCTGCAAAACATGGGCGAAGCCTGGAAAAAATCTTCTGGCGGTGCGGTCACCCTGACGATTTATCCCGATGGATCGATGGGGGGCGAAGCAGAAATGGTGCGCCGCATTCGCCAGGGGCAGTTGCAAGCAGGGCTGCTCACCTCAACGGGTCTGTCGTTGATCGAACCCGGCGTGAGTGGTTTGCAAAACATGCCGATGATGTTTCGTGATCTTGCAGACGCGGATTATGTGGGTGAAAAACTGCGGCCCACGCTGGAAAAGCGGATGGAGGAGAAGGGGTTCAAAATTCTTTTCTGGGGCAATGCCGGCTGGGTGCGTTTCTTCACACGCACGGCGGTCACCACCCCGGACGACATGAAAAAGCTCAAGTTCTGGGTCTGGGCGGGTGAGCCGGAGCAGTTCAAGCTCATGAACGACCTCGGACTAAAGCCCGTCTCGCTGGAGACCAACGACATTTTGCCCGGACTGAAGACAGGATTGATCGACGCGGTGCCGATGCCTCCATTCGTGGCGCTGGCCGCACAGGTGGACACCGCCGCGCCCTACATGCTGCAACTCAATTACGCACCACTGGTCGGAGCTGCGGTGATCAGCAAGCAGGTATGGGACGGCATTTCAGATGAAACACGTGTCGAACTGCTCAAAGCAGCCGCGACCGCAGGGGCCGCGATCAATCTGGCCAGCCGCAATGAAGCGGAAGAATCCGTGGCCACGATGGTGAAACGCGGGCTCAAGGTGCATAAGCCGACCGCTGCCGAGGAAAACACCTGGCGTGAGTTCGTGGAAAAATCCTATCCCGGTATCCGCGGCAAGATCGTCCCTGAAGACGTTTTCGACGAAGTAAAAAAACTGCTCGAAGCCCGGCACGCTGAGAAGGCGGAAAAATCATGAGCGTGCCGGTTCTGGAATTTTCCGATGAATCCGCCGCAAACATAACCGGCTGGCGGCGCGGGCTGCGGAACACTGAAAACGCGCTGTTGGTGCTCGCTCTGGCCGCAGCGGTTTTGCTGCAGCTGATCGAAGTTGTCTTGCGGAAGTTTTTCCATTCTGGCATCCCCGCACAAAGTTCCTTTCTCCAGCATCTCAATCTGATCATCGGCATGGTGGGCGGCGCCATCGCTGCGCGCGATGGAAAATTGCTCGCGCTTTCTGCATTGACGAGCGTGCTGCCTGCTCGGGCGCGAGCGGCGGCGAATATCTGGACGGGCGGCATCGCTGCGGTGGTCACAGGTTTGCTCGGAGTGGCAAGCTGGGATCTCACGATTGATTTTCAGCAGGCAAACGAAATCATCCTGGTCGGATTTCCCAAATGGTGGCTGCAAATTGTGATGCCGGTTGGTTTCGCGCTGATCGCGGCCCGCCTGTTATGGCGCGCGGCACCGTCTTGGTGGGGACGATTGATTGCGGCAGGCATCGCGAGTTTGCTTGCCTGGTTGGTGCTTCATCCAGTGGGTGAGATTGAGCGCATGGTTCCTTGGGCGTTGGGCATTCTGCTTTCAGGGACGATTCTTGGGGCGCCGGTTTTTGTGACGCTTGGTGGTGCGGTGATGATTTTGACATGGGGAGTTTCGCCTATTTCCAGCGTGCCGACGACGCATTACGGCATCGTCACCAATGAATCACTGCCTACGATTCCACTGTTTACGCTCGCGGGATATTTCCTCGCGGAAGGCGGCGCATCGCAGCGGCTGGTTCGGGTGTTCCAGGCTTGGTTTGGCAGTATGCGCGGCGGACCGGCGATCATCACGGCGCTGGTCTGTGCTTTTTTCACTTCGTTTACCGGTGGGTCCGGCGTGACCATTCTTGCGCTGGGTGGATTGTTGCTGCCGGTGCTGCTCTCATCGGGTTATAAAGAACGGGATGCCATCGGCCTGCTCACGGCGGCGGGATCACTGGGCATGTTGCTACCGCCCTGTCTGCCGCTGATTTTGTATTCCATTGTGGCCAGCGCAAATGCTGGGTCGGGAGGATCGGCGGGCGAAGCTGTTTCCATGGAGCAGATGTTCCTCGGCGGACTCGTGCCGAGCATTATTCTTATTCTGCTCACGGCATTATGGGGTATGCGCGCCCAGCCGAAAGTGTCCGAAAGCGAACGACCCCGCTTCGATTCGCGCGAAGCTTGGAGTTCATTGCGCGATGCGATCTGGGAAATGCTGCTTCCCGTCGTTGCACTGCTGGCATTATTCGGTGGATTTGCCACACCGGTGGAAGCTGCGGCCATTACCGCGCTCTACGCATTCATGGTCGAGGTCGTTTTTCATCGGAATACTGCAGCCCTGCGTGATGCACCGCGTGTCATGGTGGACTGCGGCATGCTGGTCGGCGGTGTGCTGTTAATTTTCGGTGTCGCGCTCAGCTTCACGAAGGACTATCTCGTCATTGAGCAGATTCCCGACAGCCTGGTTGAGTGGGCCACCGCCACGATTCATTCCAAATGGATCTTCCTGCTGGGTTTGAATGTCGTGCTGCTTTTTGTCGGTGGGTTGATCGAGATTTACGCGGCCATCGTCGTGGTCGTTCCATTGCTGGTGCCGCTGGGTGCCGCGTTTGGCATGGACCCGGTTCACCTGGGCATCATGTTCCTGGCCAACATGGAACTCGGATTTCTGGCGCCGCCCATTGGACTCAATTTGCTGCTGGCGTCCTACCGCTTCAACAAGCCGATGGTCGAAGTCATGCGCGCGGTGCTGCCCATGCTGCTGGTGCTTTTCCTCGGCGTCTTGCTGATCACCTACGTTCCGGCGCTCACCACCTGGCTGCCGGGACTCTTCGGGCATGGCGCAGTGGCGCGCTGATTCGTGATCGCGCCGCTCTTGCAAACTGACAAACTTTCGCGCATGGAAGAAGTTCGCATGAACGTCTGGAACCACGCCAATCCCCAGCTCAAAGACCTCGTCTCCTACAAGCCCGGCAAACCCATTGAGGAGCTGGCGCGCGAGCGCGGACTCAAGCCATCGGACATCATCAAGCTGGCGTCGAACGAGAATCCGCTCGGCCCTTCACCAAAGGCCATCGAAGCCATGACCAGGGCACTGCAAGAAGCGCACATCTATCCTGATGGCTTCGGCTTCAAGCTGCGCGATGCCCTGGCGAAAAAGTTCGGTGTCGAACTGGGCCAGATCATTCTCGGCAATGGCTCCAACGAAATCATTGAGTTCATTGGCCACGCATTCCTCAAGCCTGGCGACAACATCATCACCGCCGAGCACGCCTTCGTGGTCTACAAGTTAATGGCCACTTTGTTCGGCGCGGAAAACATCTAGGTGCCAGATCCGGGATTTGTTCATGACCTCGATGCCATGCTGGCCGCCATCACGCCGCGCACAAAGGAGGTCTTCATCGCCAACCCCAACAATCCGACCGGCACCATGGTGACGATGGACGCACTGGAGCGCTTCATGAACCGTGTGCCAGATCATGTCGTGACGGTGATCGACGAAGCCTATTACGAGTTCGTCCAGGAACCGCAGGATACGATGAAGTTCGTTCGAGAAGGACGGAATGTCATTTTGCTCCGCACTTTCTCGAAGATACAAGGCCTGGCCGGTTTGCGCATCGGCTATGGTATTGGCCCCGAGAACTTGGTTGGCGTGCTTCATAAGACGAGACAACCTTTCAATGCCAATGCCATCGCTCAAGCGGGAGCCGTCGCTGGCTTGCTCGATGACGAGCACCAAAACCGGACGCGTCAGGTCACTGATGAAGGCCGCACTTACTTGCAGGATGAGTTCGCGAAGTTGAATCTCGAATACGTGCCGAGCCACGCGAATTTCGTGCTCGTGAAAGTGGGCGATGGCAATGTGGTCTTCCAGAAGATGCTCGACCAAGGCATCATTATTCGCGCCATGGCGGAATACAAACTGCCGGACTGGGTGCGCATCTCTGTAGGCACCATGGAACAAAACCGGCGCTGTATGAAAACGCTGAAGGAAGTGTTGGCCCGCTGATTATTCTTACTGCATCTGAATGATTCCTACTTCCCAGTGGCCGGCGGCATGCTGCCGTTCTCGAGTTTGAAGTTCGGGTTCTTAGCGAGGTAATCATCCACGTCCTTGGTGACGATCAGCTTGCCCCACATGATGAGGTAGTGGCCTGGGAAGGTGCAGACGTATTCGTATTCGCCTTCTTTGGCGAGACCGTTGATCTGGATTTTTTCTTTCTGATCGGCCTCAAGAAGTTTTGTCGCGCCATGGATTTGGAATTTCTTATCGGTCGGCATGTAGGCGCGGCCTTGTTTGTCCAATTTATCAGGAGTCATAGTCATGGTGGACATGCCGACTTCCAGGTGCTTGCCGCCGTCGATCACGATGAGATTGTGCGGCATGACGTCGGCGTTTTCGAGAATGATTTCGAAGGGCTTGCCCTGTTCCACGACGATGCGCTGGGTGTCGTAGCGCATCTGCTCGCGCACGGTTTTGACAATGAACACCGGCACGCCCAGTCCGCGCAGCTCCTTGCGCAGGGCTGCATTATCAGCCAGCGAGGCCATCTCCATGCCGAGCTGGTTGAGCTCGAGGAATTCCTGCTGGGAGCGGCGGCCAGCATCAAGCTGCTTGGCATATTCAAGGATGCTCTGCGCGATGACGCCAGCCTGTGACTTATTCCAACTGTCGCGCGGCAAGGACATGATCGCGGCGGCAGCAGCATTGCGCTCCGTGCCTGCGACCAGGAACCTCGCGATGACAGGGAAGTTCACCGCAGCATTTTGTGGTCCCATCATCGGCAGTGCTCCGAGCACGGCCTTTAAGGTGCCACCATTCGCAGTGGCTGCGATCTGGGCGAGCTTCGGCTGGAATTGCGCGCGTAGTGAGGGATCCGGCACGAGAGGAATAGCGCCGATGAGGGCTTCACGATCTTTCGCGTCCGCAGCTTGCGTCCAAGCAGCATCAGCCTTGGCGTCGCCAATGACGACACCGGCCCAGCCTGCTTTCCTTGCGGGAAGACGCGTGGACTTGGTGGCCAGTGTCACCAGTGCTGCGCGGGCTTTTGCCAAATCCGCCGCCGGCTGGCTGACCAGCACTTTGGTGAGTTCCATGGCGGCACCGTCGTTAGCTTTGGCATCAAGATAGCTCAGGCCCGTGATGGCGGCGTTGACAGTGTCTGTGCTCTTGAGTTTCGCGAGCGCGGCAACCACAGCACCGCGGGTGAGCACGTCGTAACTGCGGCGCTCCAGTTTGGCAAAAATCACCGGCTCACTGTCATTCGGCTGATCACGCAATTCGCTGTCGCTCATCTTGGCGATGAGCTTGGCAAGAATTTGTGGATTATTCGACAAGACTGGTTTGCCGCCGGTGACGGAATTCAGCTGCCGGATTGTTTCCTTGAAGCAGTAGTCGAGGTAGTAGTCGGTTTCCTTGTTCTGAACTCCATAAGCGATTTGTGTGGCCCGTGCTGCATCTGCGCCTCCAAAGAAACTGAGGGCGCGGACGGCCTCCAGACGAACGCGCGGAGCCGGGTCGGCGATGGCGGTGTTGAGCAGATCCAGTGCGCCGGGCACGCGATCGCGCCAGTAGCAGAGCACACGCACGGCTTGCGCACGGGCGCGATACTCGGGTGATTTCAAGACATCGTTGAGCAGGTCGAGATTCACGATGTTGTGCCATTGATGAACCCAGAGCGCTTCGAGGCGATTGTGTTCGTAGTCCTTGTCTTTCTTGTCGAGATTCTTTTCCCACTTCTGCACGGCGGCGATTACCTGTTTGGTGTCATGGGTGTCGAGTTCGATCTTGGCCCGGGTGCGAACATTGTCTTCGTGCTCTTTGAGTAGTTCGAGCAGATTTTCCACGGGCTCGCCGAAAATTTTCTTCGGCTTCAGCAGCGGCCGGCCGGGGAAAGTGATGCGGTAGATGCGTCCGTGCTGGTGGTCGCGGTTGGGATCGCGCAGATGATGCTGGAGGTGGCCGATGAGCATCTGCGACCAGTCCATGACATAGAGCGAGCCATCGGGTGCCACGGCAACACCGCTCGGCCGGAAGTTAGGATTCTGTTTGATGTCGGTGGAGAGCAGGGGATCGATGGCATCACCTTTCATCACGGTGTGACCTTCCAGTCCCGAACCCACCGCAGTGATGTCCGCGCGATAGATGCCTTGGAAGCTGATGACGTTGGTGTTGAGAAACTGTCCCTGCCACTCGTCAGGGAAATGGCGGCTGCTTAAAATGTTCGTGCCAGGGCTCGGGCGTGAGGGACGCTTCCAAAACTCCTGCATCTTCGGATGCGCACCATCGTTGAGATGGCCGCTGAAGGCGGGGGCGAAGTAGCTATTGTTGCCAGTGGCATCCGTGATGATGTCGTTGCCCCAGTAATCAAAAACGCGGCCGTGCGGGTTGGCGAAGCCATAGGGCACATATCGTTCAAACTTGCTGGTGCGCGGCTCAAAGCGATAAATCGCGCCGTTTGCGTTGCGAATGGGGCCGTTGAGAGTTTCCACATTGGTGCGATGGAAAACACCGTCGCTGAAATAGACTGCACCGCCTGGTTCGTAGCAGATGGAGTTGGTTTCGTGATGCAAGTCTGCAGCGTCGAGACCATGCACGATGCGCTCCCTCCAGTCAGCCTTGCCGTCGCCGTCGGT
>JAIOQF010000088.1 GCA_021413535.1 Verrucomicrobiota bacterium | reverse complement strand
AAATGTTCCAACCCAAATACCTCAAACGCGGCAAACTCCTTCATAAAGCCGTCACCCGCTTCCTCAACTACAAGCGTGACCTGCTGCCCCAGGCCAAGCTAGACGAGATCAACGGGTTGCGCACTGAACTGGAAAAGTCGATCAAAGCGCGCGACGAAAAACGAATCGACAGTCTGTCGGACGAGATCAACCGCGCTTGTGATCGCGCTCTGCCTCAAGCAAGGACAGGCTGGTTTGCCGAGAACGTCGAAGTGTTCTTCGTCTCCATCGTCATCGCTCTGGGAATTCGCGCCTACATCGCGCAGCCCTTTCAAATTCCCACTGGCTCCATGCAGCCGACTCTCAACGGCATCCGGGCGGAAACCACGGCAGTGGATCCCAATCCCGGGATCGTCGGAAAGTTCCTCGGAATTTTCACTGGAACCAAATACATCAATGCCATCTCCGATCATGATGGGTATCTCGACATGCGCGAACCGATCACCGAGCACACCATTCGATTCTGGCGCACCTACTGCAAATTGCACTTCACCGACGGACATGTCATTGAAATCGACGCGCCGATGCGCCAGCTGATTGAAGATCTGCAACTGCCGGCAAATCTCCGCGCCAGCACTAATAGGAGCTCGGAGGATACTCCTGACATGAGGTCAAATGCGACTCTGCGCCGCAACGAACGCATCCACATTCAGGAAGGTCAGATATTGGCACGCGGCATCTTGAAGAACGGCGATCATGTCATCGTAAACAAGTTCGCCTACCACTTCCGCCAGCCGAGGCGCGGCGAAGTTTTTGTCTTTACCACAAAAAATATCGACGGCATTAACATCCCTGCCGAACAGGGTTCGCAGCATTACATCAAGCGGCTCGGCGGTGTCCCTGGCGACACGGTTGATATTCATCCGCCAGAACTCCTGCACAACGGCAAGCCCGCCGTTGAACCCGGCTTCCGCCGCGTCATCGACAACTCCGCCGGTTCTCCGCATCAGCAGGGCTACTACGGCTATCAGGGCTATTCTCTGGATCACCGTATCGAACTGCCAATCACCCTGGCCAAAGAACCCCGCCGCGAATACTTCGCCCTCGGCGACAACAGCTACAACAGCTCCGATGGTCGCTACTGGGGCACGGTGCCGGAACAGAATTTGATCGGCCCCGGCATGTTCTGCTACTGGCCGCTGACAAGTCACTTTGGATTTATCCATTGATCGCGTGAACGCGCCTGCACACGCGCAACCGAATGCTTTGGCCGACCTGGTGCTGACGGTCGTGCTGCCCTCACTGGTGCTCGATCAACTGAGCGATCCCGCGCGACTCGGGCCCACTTGGGCACTGGTCGTCTCTCTCCTCTTCCCCGTCCTCTTCGCCGTCTGGTGCTGGTGGAAGCACTCCGGATGGAATGTGTTCTCCATCCTCGGTTTCATCACCATCCTGCTCAGCGGCGGACTCGGCTTGTTAAAGCTCGACGCCTTTTGGTTCGCCGTAAAAGAAAGCGCCATGCCACTGGCTTTCGGCGCGGCGTTCCCGGTCAGTTGCTGGTTCGGCAAGCCACTCATCAACGCCCTCGTGCTCCAGCCCCATATCTTCAATTTACGCGCGCTCACCGTCGCCCTCGACACCCCGGAGAAACAAACTCGCTACCAGCACACCTTGCTCCGCGGTTCCTGGCTCATCGGCATCGCCGCCATCATCTCCTCCATCGGGAACTTCCTCCTAGCGCTCTGGCTTCTGCTCGGAAAGGAGCCCGGCAGCGAAGCCTTCGTCAAAGGCATCGGCACACTCAACTGGGCCAGCGTCATCGTCATCGGCGCTCCGCTCTGCGCCATCATGTTCGCCGTCTTCCTCTGGCTCATCCGTCAGTTTCAAATCATCACCGGCCTCGAGCGCGCCGATCTGATGAATCCAGGCCGCACCGTGCGACGGCGGATCGGATGATCGAAGTATTGCGCTGCATGGCCGATTCCATAGACTTGGAGAATGGAAGATAATCCGCAGCCATCACGTTTTGGCCGATGGCTCGTCATCACATTCATTGCGGTTCCTCTGCTCTACGTTCTCACCTTCCCGTGGGTGGATTGTTATAGATATAAACACGGTTGGGAAATCTATTACGGTCCATTCCACCGTGCGCCCTCACTTATTGTGAAAGCCTATTGGCTGCCCATGGAAAAATTGGACGAGACACCATTTCAGCGGTGGTTGCAGGACTATCAGCACTGGGTTTGGAGGTCACTTGCCCTCTAACGCATCTTTGGATTGCAATAGTCTCAATACTCGTTGACCTCCGCAACTTCATTGATTGCCCCGGTTTGCAAAGGGAGGCGGGGTTACAAACCCCTCCTCCTTTTGAATTCTCAATACGCCAGACTGATCCACCACGTCGTGTAATCATTGACCCATCTTCCAGGCACCGAATCATTTCTGACCAGGCTGCTAAGCGGAGCGTAGACCGTCTGCATCCATTCCGGCATGCGGGTAAAATACGGCGGAATGGCCGTGCCCCTGAAGAACATATAGCTCGTGCACTCGTTTATGCTCATGCTTCCCGCGACATAACTTGGACCGAGCCCGGACCGCACCTTGAAATACGCCACCGGTCCGATGCTCAGCACATAGAGCACCACCAGCACGACGATATTGCCGATCCATTTCATCCGAGCATCCTAACGGAATCCCGTGC
>JAIOQF010000087.1 GCA_021413535.1 Verrucomicrobiota bacterium | reverse complement strand
CGTGCCCAACAAACCCGGCACTCCCCCGCCCGGTGCGACCGGCGGCAGTGGCGGCAGCACACCACCCCCTCCTCTCCAAGTCTTCCAAGGCGTGGTGCCCCTCATTCGCGGCCTCACCGTGATCAACAGAAACAGCTTCATCAAAGTCGATCCCCAGATCAAAGCGTTCAACCTGGTCACCAATACCATCCTGCTTTCCGATGGCACGGTTTATCACCCCGCCAAGGACGGTCCCTTCGCTTACTTCGGCTTCGGCGCCACCAAAGTCAGCGACCCTGATCTCCAAGGCCGTCTTGCGGAGAAGGGCGATTGGGTCGCCTACAAGTTTGAAGAGCTCCTCATCAATGGCACGCCGGATATCGGCGACTTCTTCCCTAGCCCCAGAATTCGTTCCGCTCCGCGTTATGGCCCGTCCTTCTACGACCTCCTGCCACGAAATGTCATTTTCTCTGCCATCAACGACATCACCCTGGCAAATAATGATGCCTTGCCTGACGACTATAACGACCCCGGCGATGCAACCGGCAGCAAGCTCGATTTAAATAACTTCGACAGCGTGCTCCTCTACACACAGAACGGCAGCATTCTGCTCGAGGAGGGCTTCAATATTGTGTCAGATAAAGATGGCGGCCAGGACATCTCCCTCGTTTCCGCAGGTGCAACTTCTGACATCACCATCCACGGGGACATCGAAATCTACGCTGCGCGACTGCTCATCAGCGCCGGACATGACCTGCTAGTGGATGGCAATGTCACCGCCGACGATATTACTTTTCGGGCAGGCAACGACGTGAAGATCGACGGGGCCTACGATGGCGAAGGCAGCAATGCCATCGAAGCCCAGAAGGGCAACATCCTCGTTTCTGCCAAGAAGAACATCAAGATCACCAACTCCAGCCAGTTGAAGGCGCTCGCGCAACTTTCACCCGATGGTCTCGACGCCCTCATACGCCTCGAATCACTTGAAGGTGAAATCACCATCGACGGCAACTCCACTATTGATGGAACCAACATCGAGATCGAAGCGAAAAAGGGCGCCATCACGATAGCCAATGCCACACTAGGCACAACAAACGCGACAAACGCACTCAAGGTGCGAATGGGAGCATCAACTGGCACTCTCACTATCGGTGGCACCCGTGGACCCACCACGCTCAATGCAAGGCAACTTATCCATCTTTATGCAGAGGGCATTTCTTCGCCGGGCACAAAGGGCGCGGATACCAACGGTAAAATCTATTTCGCGGGTCCTACAAGCTTCGGTGGCGGCGGCCATTTAGACATCGCGGCGAAAACGGTGGAGATCAAGGGTGGCGTTAACGTTAACGTGAGTGGCACCAGTGTCCTCCACGTCTTTACGGACAATCAGCTTTATAACGGGGGAACTTACGGGAACTTCGTGCGCGGCTCGACGCAAGATGGTAACAGGCACCCGTCTGGATATGCGGGCCGACCGGCCTTCGGCACATCACATTGATCAAACTTCATCACCCGCGCTGCACCGGCGCGCGTTCCAGTTCCACATCATCCCAAGAGACCGGATCCTCCACCGGTTCCAGATGCGTCGTCACTGTCAGACGCGGCACCTGGGAGCGCAGTTCTTGCTCGATATCTTCCGCGATGTCATGTCCGTGGGCCACCGTCCAGTTGCCGGGAACCAATAAATGCACCGACATAAATCGCCAGGCACCCGCCACCCGGGTGCGCAACGCATGATATTGCACGCCGTCGCCCGCATGTTTATCCAGAACATCCCGAATCAAAGCCAGCTCCTCCGGCGGCAACCCGGTATCCATCAGACCCAGCATGGAATTTCGCACCAGCTTCACACCAGTAATGATAATTTGCACCGCCACCGCCAGACCCAGCAACGGATCCAGCCAGAACCATCCCGTCAGCGACACTATCCCCACCCCGGAAATAACCACCACCGATGTCCACACGTCAGTCATCAAGTGATGCGCATCAGCCTCCAGCGTCACCGAGTGCCCCTCCCGCGCCGCACGGAACAAGATGCGCGCCACCACCAGATTGATCAGCGAGGCCACGGTGGCGATAATCAATCCAGCAGACAGTTTCTCCAGCGGATGCGGATGAATCAAGTGCCCGACCGCGCTCCAGCCGATGCCCGTCGCGGCCACGAGGATGAGCGCGCCCTCGATCCCGCTGGAAAAATATTCCACCTTCGTGTGGCCATAAGCATGCTCCTCGTCCGCCGGTCTTGCCGATATCGTCAGCGAGATCAGCGCGATCACCGCCGCCGCCAGGTTCACCAGCGACTCCAGCGCATCAGAGAGCAGCCCCACTGATCCCGTCAGCCAATACGACGCCAGCTTGAGAAACAGCGTGGTCAACGCCGCCGCAATCGACAGCCAGGCATAGTGCGTGAGATTGGACTTTGAGCGCATTCAGAAAAACCCTCGTGCATCCAGCATCCTCGCGCCAGCGAATTGACGCGACGAGAAGCAAAGTTGAGTGCATCCAAAGGCTTGCCGAATCCGAACTAGACAGGACGATTGGTTGACATCCAGCCGAAAAAGCGTTCCTTGTGAAAAATTTCACAAGCTCCCCAGCTGCCTCATGAAACTCCCTCGCCTCCTCAAGCCCAGCCCGGCCTTTCCGTTTGAGCTGGTCAAATCGGAGTTGAAAGTCATCGAGCGCATCATCCAGGAGCAGGCCACGGAGTTCGATCCCGCCGTCAAGGGCTACATCTCCTATGTCTGCAACACTTCCGGCAAACGCATCCGCCCCGCGCTGGCGATT
>JAIOQF010000086.1 GCA_021413535.1 Verrucomicrobiota bacterium | reverse complement strand
AACACCGCCATCAACAGCAGGCTGCCCAGAATCCCCGTGAGAAAAAGGCCGAAGGCCCATTTGCCAAGGGCGGAGCCGTTTCCCGTGGCGACGGGTGAAGGCGGCGGGTTGTTGCCCGGCTGGGCGACGCAAAGCGGCTTGTCCACCTCGGCCAGTCGCATGAGCAGGCAGATGGTCCAGACCAGCAACGCCAGCAGAAAGGCTATGACCAAGGCCAGCAATCCATCCATCGAGAGATGCACCGGCACGGACTGGTTGGCGTGAACCGTGAGCAGATGCAGCCCGGCGAGAAAGGCCGTCATCAAGACCGCCAGCCAGAACATGCGACGGCGCAGGAAAGCCGCCACGGCCGGACGCCGTTCCGGGGTCAGCCAGAAATCCCGGCGGGGAATGTTGATGAACCGGGCGGGGAGCCGGCGGGTCATCCAGGATATAAGAACCGCCACCCCGCCAAACAGCAGCGGCAGACAGCCGAACAAGGCCAGATAGGATGCGCGGCCCATCCAGCCGTTGGGCTGTCCCTCCAAACCAAAATGACTGGCGACCCGCGGCGGCAACTGGCTAGCCGTCGATACCAGCAGGAACAACAGACCGGCATAGGCGGAGATAAAGGCGATCAAAGCGACGTGATGCGAAACGCGATCAGCGGTATTTGCCTGTGCCGACTTGTGCCCGCTTTGACCGGATGGGTTCAGGGATGTTCGAGCGGGTTCACGCCGGCTGCCATCGGGTGTTGCAACCACCGTCTCCACCTGCGTGCGAAACTCTCCGGCGGTTTGGTAGCGAAGTTCCGGAGTCTTCTCCAACGCGCGCAGGACGATCTCGTCGAGGCGCACGTCAATCTGCACCTTGCGCGAGGGCGGCTGCAGTTTATCGGCGGGCAGTTCGCCGGTGAGCATTTCGTAAAGCACCACGCCCAGCGAGTAGATGTCCGCACGATGATCAGTGACGCCGTGCGCCTTTTGCTCCGGCGACATGTATTGCGGTGTGCCAGCGACGAAGGAATGTGGCACGGGCATCTTGCCCGTGGATTCAACACTCACGGGCAGGATGCCCGTGCCACTTTCACCGAGCATCTTCGCGATGCCGAAGTCGGCGATCTTCACGCGGCCTTCTTTGTCGAGCAGCAGGTTCTCCGGCTTGATGTCGCGATGCACGATGCCGTGCTCGTGCGCGTATTGCAGGGCCTCGCACACAGGCGGCACCACGGCCAGCGCCTGCTCGGGCGTGAAGCGTCCAGCCTTCATCGCCTGGCGCAGGTTCACGCCGTCCACGAACTCCATAAGCAGGAAGTAGAAGCCGCCCGCATGACCAAAGTCATACACGCCGACGATGTGCGGATGATTGAGCGCCGCGAGTGCCAGCGCTTCTTTTTCAAAGCGCTCGGCGAAGTGCGGATCGTCCGCGCGCTCTGGTGCCAGCAGTTTCAGTGCGACAAGACGGTTTAACGATTTCTGCCGTGCTTTGTAAACGACGCCCATGCCGCCGCGTCCGAGGCATTCGATGATTTCCAACTGCGGAAAGTGCGGTGCGAGTTCCTCGGGTGTGAGGATCGGCATCGGCGCGGTTTGATCGCTCGCCTGGGTGGGCTGCATGGCCCCGACCATGAGACAGCGGGGGCAAAGGCCCGCCACCGCATCGGTCGGGAGCGATTCGCCGCAGCGGGGACATTTGGATTCTGGTGAAAATGACGGATCCATATCTGAACATGCCGTGCGGCGGAGGAAAGGTTACAAACTATATCAGCTTCCCAGCGCGGCGAGCAAGGAGCGCATCTCGTCCTCGACGGCAGCCTTGTCCTTCAGCGTGCCTGCGATCTCCTCCTTTACATACTGGCGGAAGCGATGCCTCAAGCGATGCACAGTCACTTTCATCGCCGCTGCGCTCAGTCCCAATGCTTCTGCGACGGGAGCTTGATCACCGTAGTCTGATTCACCAAGGAGCCAGGGGCGCAGGCGATCAAACAATCCGGACTTACCTTCCGCGGCGCAACCGGCTTGCAGCGCATCCATCGCCCGGGCGAGCACCGTGACGGCCCATTGGCGGTCAAAGGCGGCCTCGGGCGAGAGCTGCGCATCATCCGCCACATTCAGCGCAGGTGATTCAGGGGACTCCGCATCAAGCGACAAAGGCGGCACTCCGCCCCCGCGCCGCAGCCGTTTGTCCGCCTCGCGCCGATGGGCGACGAAATGCTTCACCGCACCGAGCAAATAAAAGCGAAAGCGTCCGCGCTCCGGATCCGCTGTGTGAATGGCGCCGCCCTCCAGCACTTCTGCAAAGAACGCATGGCTCATGTCGCGCGCCGCATCACTGTCCCTCAGCACACTGCGCAGGTAGGCGACGACCGGCTCGTAATAGGCATCACACAAATCCGCCAAGGCTCTGCGCCCATCATCGGAGTCCGCCTTGGCGAGACAAACACGAGTCCACCGCGTGGTGTGAAACGGTGCTGCGTGGTAGATCGGCTGAGGTGCAGTGGTCATGGTCGCGAATGATGCTGGCACAGGACCATGACGTTTTGGAGGGGAAAGGTAACAGGGAAAGGGTAAATATTTGTTCAGGGTCAATTGATGGCGTAGCCATCAGAGCCGGTAGCGAAGGGTTGAGTGCAACTCAAAAGTGCTTCAGGAGTTGAAGAAGAACTCTTCCATGTGGGTTCATCGGGAAATGCGAATTCCAGGTTTCGCATGGCAGGACGGCTACGCGGCTTTTACGGTGAGTGCATCGGTATTGCCCGATGTTATGGTGTATGTGCGCGAGCAAGAGGAACATCATCGCACGCGTGGTTTTCGAGAAGAGTTGGAAATGCTCTTGATGAAGTCGGGCGTGAGTTTTGATCCGAAGTATTTGGATTGATGTTCGACACTCCATGCCGATGGCTGGCATCGCTCTGCGATGCGGATGATAATACATGCGGCTACGAGGGGTATCGCTTTGCTCAACCCCTCGCTACGGGCTCGGATGGCTCCGCCATCACTTGTCGCTCTCGCGTTAGGAATTATCCCAGTCCGCCGCGATCAGAATTCAGCGTGGCATCGCCATACTTCGCGCGTTCGCCGGGCGTGTAGTCCAGCGGAGTCCACGCGGCGTTCTTGGCGGAGGAGGCGACCACGGCTTCGATGAAGGCCATGCCGGCGACGCCTTCTTCGATCGTAGGGTAATCCATGTCGAGCGGATTGGGCTTGGTGCCGGCTTCGACGGCGCGGATGTGATTGACGAAGTTTTTGTAGATGTTGGCGAAGCCTTCCAGATAGCCTTCGGGATGACCGGCGGGCGTGCGGGTGACGGCGGCGGCGGCGCTACCGAGGTAGCCCATGCTGGTGCGGAAGACCTGCTTCGGCTGATCGAGCGAGGTGACGGTCATGGTGTTCGGATCGAGCTGGCTCCACTCGATGCCGCCCAGCTCGCCATAGACGCGGAGGTGGAGATTGTTTTCGCAGCCGACGCTGATCTGGCTGGAGTGCAGCACGCCTTTGGCACCGTTGGTGAAACGCAGGAGGACGTTGCCGTCATCTTCCAGCTTGCGGCCCGCTACGAAGGTGGTGAGGTCGGCGGCGAGTTCCTTGATGTGCAAACCGGTGACGTATTCCGCGAGGTTGATCGCGTGCGTTCCGATGTCGCCCATGCAACCGGCGGCTCCGGAGATATTGGGGTCGGTGCGCCATGCGGCTTGTTTCTGGCCGGTCTTTTCCAGCAGCGTGGCCAACCAGCCCTGGGGATATTCGACGACCACTTTGCGAATTTTGCCCAGCTTGCCTTGCTCGATCATCTGGCGCGCCTGGCGGATCAACGGATAGCCGGTGTAGTTGTAAGTGATGCCGTAAAGTTTGCCGCTCTTCTTGACGATGGCGGCGAGTTCCTTGGCCTGCTTCAAATCAAACGTCGCCGGTTTGTCGGAGAGCACATGGAAGCCGCTCTCGAGTGCCAGCTTCGCAGCGGGGAAGTGCATATGGTTCGGCGTGACAATGGAGACGAAGTCCATGCGCTGATCGGCAGGGAGTGCGGCCTCGGCTTTGATCATTTCCTTGAAGTCGCCGTAGCAGCGTTCCGCAGGCAGGAAGAGATCAGCGCCGCTGTCTTTCGATCGCTGTGGATCAGAGGAGAATGCACCGCAGACGAGTTGGGTCTGACCGTCAATGGCGGCTGCGATGCGATGGACGCCGCCGATAAATGCGCCGCGTCCGCCGCCGATCATGCCGTAACGAATTTTTCTGCTCATGGTAAGTGGGTGGTAGGAGTGAGGCGGGAAGATGAAAAGGGAGGGGACATTTGCAATGCCGCTTTTATATTTTCAAAGCTGGGTTGCATACCCCGCCTCCTTTCGCTGAAGAATACCCATGCGCCTTACCATCCTCGATGCCTATACCGCCAATCCCGGCGATCTTTCGTGGGCTGGGCTCGAGGGGTTGGCTTCCTGCACTTTTTATGACCGCACGCCGGCATCGCAGGTGATGGAGCGTGCGGAGGACTGCGAGATCATCCTGACGAACAAAACGGTTCTAGGTGGTGACACGCTTCGCGCTTTGCCGAAGCTGCGTTACATCGGCGTGCTGGCGACCGGTTTTAATGTCGTGGATATTCACGCGGCGTGGAAGCAGGGCATCACAGTGACGAACGTGCCGGGTTATTCAACGCCATCGGTGGCGCAGACTGTGTTTGCGTTGTTGCTTGAGTTGACACACCGGGTCGGGCATCACGCGCAAACGGTGAGTGGAGGGCGCTGGAGCCGCAGCGAAGACTTTTGCTACTGGGACGGATCGCTCATTGAGTTGAGCGGGCTGACGATGGGCATCTTCGGTTATGGGGCTATCGGTGAGATGGTGGCGCGCATCGCGCTGGCCATGGGGATGAAAGTGATCGCTTATCGTCGGAACTGGCTGGAAGAACCGATGCCCGGCATCGGGAAAGTTCATCGCGACGAACTCTTCGAGCGGTCTGACGTGCTCACGCTCCACTGTCCGCTGACGGAGGATACCCGCGAATTGATCGATGCCACATCGCTGGAAGAAATGAAGCGGAGTGCTTTTCTCATCAACACCGCGCGCGGACCGCTGGTGAATGAGGCAGAACTGGCGGCCGCGTTGAATTCGGGACGCATCGCCGGAGCAGGGCTGGATGTTCTTTCGTGCGAGCCGCCGAAGCCAGACAATCCGTTGTTGTCGGCGAAGAATTGCATCATCACGCCGCACATCGCCTGGGCGAGCAAGGCGGCGCGGGGGAGGCTGATTGAAGCTGCAACCGGGAATGTGAAGGCGTTTCTCGACGGCAGGCCGCAGAATGTGGTGAACTAATCGCGAGTGATTTATGGAGTGATAGTAGCACGCATGTAGTCCGGGCTTCAGCCCGCGCCATGTCCATGACGGCCTGAAGGCCGGACTACATACCGTGATTGCACATCACCGCTCCTTGTGGCTTTATCTGCGGTGGAGAAATACGACGCCGTCATTGTTGGTTCGGGTCCGAATGGGCTTGCAGCCGCGATCCATCTGGCGCGCATCGGAAGGAAAGTGCTGGTGCTGGAAGCGGCAGACACGCCGGGTGGTGGCATGCGCACGAAAGAACTGACGCTGCCGGGTTTCAAACACGACGTATGTTCCGCCGTGCATCCCATGGCGCTGGCTTCGCCATTTTTCCGCGACCTGGAACTGGAGAAGAACGGTTTGCGGTGGCTGCATCCGGAAGTGCCGCTGGCGCATCCTCTGGATGGCGGCCGGGCAGCGGTGCTGCATCGCGATCTGGAGAAGACGGCGGAGGGGCTGGGAAAGGATGCTGCCCGGTATCGACAGATTTTTGAACCACTGGTTTCTCATGCGATGAACCTGTTCGGAGATGCGCTGGCACCGTTGCATCTGCCGCGTCATCCGCTGACACTGGCGCGATTCGGAATGGGGGCCGCCATGCCTGCCACGGTCTTTGCGAGGTTATTTAAGACAGAGGAAGCCCGGGCTTTGTTCGCTGGGAATGCGGCGCATGGAGTCATGCCACTTCATAAGCTGCTGACGTCGGCGGTGGGGCTCATGTTACAAGTCGGCGCTCATGCAGTTGGCTGGCCGGTGGCAGAGGGAGGATCGCAAAGCATCGCGGATACGCTGGTGCGGATATTGCAGTCGCACGGCGGTGAAATTGAGTGCGGACAGAGAATCGCAAGCCTTGACGAACTGCCCCCGGCCAAGGCCTATTTGTTCGATATTTCGCCACGCAATCTGGCAGCCATTTGTGGCGAGGCCTTGCCTGCCGGATATCGTAATCGGCTGTTGCGTTACCGGCATGGGCCAGGTGTTTTCAAGGTCGATTATGCCCTGAATGCGCCTATTCCTTGGGCGAATCCAGCCTGTCGTCTGGCCGGAACTGTGCATGTGGGTGGAACCTTCGTAGAAGTCGCAGCGGCCGAGAAATCTGCGTGGGATAGCACATTATATGACAAGCCTTTTGTGCTTGTTGCGCAGCCTTCGCGAAGTGACTTTACACGCGCACCGCATGATAAGCAGGTGGCTTGGGCTTATTGTCATGTGCCGCACGGTTCGACGGCGAATATGCTTGAATCGATCAACCAGCAGATCGAGCGCTTTGCCCCCGGCTTTAGGGATTGCATCATGGCCAACCACACCATGAATTGCGCCGAGATGGAGGCTTATAATGCCAACTATATCGGGGGTGATGTGGTGGGTGGCGTGACGGATTTGTGGCAACTCTTCACGCGTCCGGTGGCGCGCTGGAGTCCCTACACAACGCCGAATCCCAAGATTTTTCTTTGCTCCGCCTCGACGCCTCCTGGTGGTGGTGTCCACGGCATGTGCGGCTATTGGGCGGCGGAAGCCGTCATGAAACGGGTGCAGCGCGGTGAATGATCGGCTTGCGGGACGCTGCGAGCATCATCATAATACGCCATGGTCAAACTTACGACGCCGAGCCTTGCTGATGACATTCTCCGCCTGAAGAAGGAGCGGAATGCGGTGATCTTGGCGCACAATTACCAGTCGCGCGAAATTCAGGAACTGGCGGACTACGTGGGCGATTCGCTGGGGCTGGCCTACAAAGCGAAGGAGACCAGCGCTGATGTTATTGCTTTTTGTGGCGTGCATTTCATGGCGGAAACCGCGAAGATCGTAAATCCGAAAAAGATCGTGGTGCTGCCGGATGCCAACGCGGGCTGCTCACTGGAGCAGAGCTGTCCGGGACCGCAGTTGGAAAAATTCCTTCAGGTCAATGCAGCGAAGAACTATTACGTGATCGCCTACATCAACTGTTCTGCGGCGGTGAAGGCTTTGAGCGACTGCATCTGCACGAGCGGCAATGCAGTTCGTATCGTGCAGGCTGCACCGATGGATCGGCTAATTCTCTTTGTGCCGGATCAAAATCTAGGTGCCTGGGTTATGGAACAAACTGGCCGCAAGATGGATCTCTGGCAGGGCTCATGCTATGTGCATGTGGAGTTCACTCGCGACAGCATTAACGCGATCAAGCAACAGCATCCTGATGCCAAAGTGGTGGCTCACCCCGAATGCACCTACGCCGTGCGCCTTCTTGCTGATGAAGTTTGCAGCACGGAAAAAATGGTGAGTTACTGTCGCGACAGTTCGTCATCAGCATTCATCATCGTAACCGAGAGCGGAATGCTCCATCGCCTGGAGCGGGAGGTGCCGGACAAAAAATTCATTCCCGGTCCGACGGGTCACTGCGCCTGTGCGGACTGCCGCTATATGAAAATGAACACGCTGGAAAAACTCCACGACTGTCTGCTGCATCTTCGTCCGCAGGTGAATCTTCCGGAGGACGTGCGACTGCGCGCGGAGAAGCCGATCCTGCGGATGCTCGAACTGAGCCGCTGATTACTTTGCGCCCTGCTTGGGGGCATCTTCAGTTTTCAAGGGCAAGGTGATGGGCACCTGCATGTCTGGTGCGATATACCATTTTTTCGAATCGGTCTTGTCTTGAACCACAGAGATGAGAAGCAGCTCTTCGATGGATGCCTCTAAAGTTTCCTGCCGGGTTCTCACCACAGCATGGATGATTTTGCCGGCTTCTTCTGGAATGAGTCCGAGGATATCAATCTTCAAGGTGTCTAGCTTCCGCTTGAGAACTTCAGGCGTGATTTTCATGCGCTCGTCCAGTTCATGCACCGCTTTGCGGTCGGCGATATAAGCGGCCTGGGGCGTCATTTTTTCAATGTCGCGGACATCTTTCACATTGAGCATTTTAAGTTTCGCATTTTCCTCGGTCAAGGTGCGGGAATTTTTTATGATCTCGACCATCTGCGCTTTCTTTCGTTCCAGCGAACTTGGCAGCAGCATTTCTGAGGCGGCTGGCCAGTCCTGTTTGACGACATTGGTCAGGTAGGATTTTACCATCGCTGCAGATGGATGGTCGGCGGGGATGGTTTCGGCCTGCAAATGAGCAGGGAACAACAGGATCAAGCCGAGCAAGAGTGATGGGAGATAAAATTTCATGAGCAGAAAAATATGTGAACCGGACAAGTGATGAGCATTTGCGTTCGCGCAAGCCGTATTTTTCGGGGAACACTACGGAATATTCTTCTGGCTCTGGCAGTCGGTGGCGTTATGTGGTATGAAGAAGAACAACTTATGATTTACGACCGCGATTATATGCGCGAACCGGAAGAGCCGCGTGATGCCCGGCACAGTCGCATGAAGGAGGTGCTCTGGCCGGATGCCGTGACTTTGATCATCATTGTGAACGTGGTCGTGTTCCTGGCGCAGGTTTTTTTGAGCGGTGATTCCGGCTTGAGTGTATGGGGTGGTCTCTCGATCCACGCGCTGGCAGAAGGACGGGTCTGGACCGTGTTCACCCACATGTTCGTTCATGGGGGGCTACTGCATTTAATAGGGAACTGCCTCATGATATTTTTTGCAGGGCGAGCCGTGCAGTCGCTGCTGGGAGCCAGAAATTTTCTGCTGATCTATTTTGTGTCGGGAGTGATCGGTGCCGCCTTGGAACTGGCGACAAGCTGGATCAGCGGCGGCGTTCCGGTGGAGATCATCGGTGCATCAGGCTGCGGGTCCGGGGTGTTCGTGGCCCTGGCGGTGATGCTGCCGCAGGAGGTGATCACGGCGTTGATCTACTTTATTATTCCGGTTCGCATCAAACTGTGGAATCTCGCCAGAATCATGCTGGGAATTTCGCTGGCTCTGGGGCTGTTGCGGTTCACGCCGCTGCATAGTTGGAGCGGCGGGATCGCCCACTTTGCCCATCTAGGCGGCGGTCTCGCGGGCTGGTTTATTGTGCGCTGGCTTGGTTATGGCGGCCCGGCACTCACTTACGACAAGCTCTGGGCGGAGCGTCAGCGCCGAGCGAAAAATCCTGAATTTGCCGAGGTAAAAAACCGTCGTCGCGTGGCTGATGTCGATGAGCCAGACAGCCTCTTGATTACACCCGTCACCACGCGCGAGTTTATTGAGCGGGAGATTGATCCTCTCCTCGACAAGATCGCCGCGCACGGCATGGGCAGCCTGACTGAAGAAGAGCGCAAGCTTCTCGAGCTCGGCCGGATTGAGATTCTGAATCGGAAAAAATAATCATCGAGCTGATGCGCATCATTGCTGGCCGCGCTGGAGGCATCACGATCAAGGCTCCGCCAGCCGGCACCCGGCCAACCACGGATCGCGTGCGCGAAGCTCTCTTTTCCATGCTGGGCGATCTGGTGCCCGGTGCTTGCGTGCTCGATCTATTTGCCGGTTCCGGTGCGCTGGGGTTGGAAGCTCTAAGTCGCGGTGCCCGCGAAGTTTCGTTTGTGGAACGGCAGGCCGCAGCCTGCGCAATTATTGAGGAAAATGTCCGGCGCGCAAAACTCGACAGTGCGCGGGTGATCAAATCAGAAGTGTCGGCGGCACTGCGCAAGTTTGCTGACTCAGGCGCACAGTTTGATCTTATTTTTGCTGATCCTCCTTATGCGAAGCAACTGGGCGAAGCTGACCTCGCCGTCGATTTACTCAAAGATGAAAATCTTCCGCGCGTTCTGGCGCCTGACGGCTGGCTAAGTGTGGAAACGATGGTGACAAAGCAGGCTCCCCGCGCCATCTTCGGATGGCAAATCGTGCGCGACCGCGCTTATGGTTCGACGCGCGTGCTGCTTCTGCAACGCACTTCTCATGCTGAGATTCCTGATTCTGCTGCTGTATAACCTGGCTTATCTGCCGGTGTTGTTTTTCATGGCGCCAGCGGCAGTGCGCAAGATGAAGTCCCGGGGCGGGAAATGGTCTGATCTCCGGCAGCGTTTCGGATTTTTTGATGAAGAAGTGAGGGGACATCTGGCCTTGATGCATTCGAGTGGTCACGTGTGGTGGATGCATGCCGTGAGCGTTGGCGAAGTTGGAGTCGCTGCGAAATTGATCCGGGAACTCGCCCGGCGTGACGGAACTCTCGGCATTGTGCTTTCCACGACAACTCCAACTGGCTTCGCCGAGGCGCGCAAACTGGCGGCGGAACTGCCGGGCCGTGTGCTACCAATTTACAATCCGCTCGATCTCTGGTTCACCGTGCGTCGCTGTTTGAACCGCATCAAGCCGGAACGGCTGGTGCTAGTCGAAGCTGAAGTGTGGCCGAACCTCGTATACGCCGCGCGCAGTCGTGGCATCGAAGTTGCTCTGGTCAATGCGCGGCTCTCACCCAGGTCGGAGTGCCGCTATGGCCAGGTGCTGCCGTTGGTGCGGACAGTGTTTTCCATGCTTGAACGGGTCTTTGTGCAGGAATCAGAGGACATCTTGCGCTGGGAGAAACTCGGAGTTGCGCCCGAGCAAATCATCTGCACTGGCAGCATCAAATATGACGACGCCGGTCAATCTGAACGATTCGATCAGGTCACGGAATTTGAAAATATCCTGAAGAAAATGGGCTGGAGCAGTGGTGATCCCGTGCTGCTCGCGGCCAGCACTCATGCGGGTGAAGAAGCCGCCATCGCGCAAGTCTTCATCCATCTCCGATCTGCCATCTTTCGTCTCCGACTCATCATCGTTCCGCGACACGCAGAGCGCGCCGCTGGAGTTGCCACACAACTGCAAGAAGCTGGACTCACCGTCGCGCGACGTTCCATGCTTGATGTGTCGCATCCCGATGTTCTTCTCGTGGATGCCACCGGTGAACTGCGCGCATGGCAGCAACTGGCATCGGTCGTCGTGGTCGGAAAGAGTTTTCTGAGCAAAGGCGGGCAGAATCCTGCGGAAGCGTTGACTGCAGGGAAGCCGGTGTTTTTTGGCCCGCACATGGAGAACTTCGCAACTCTGGTGCGACAACTCTTGGCTGCGCGAGGCGCGGTGCAGGTGGCGGATTTCATGGAATTGGAGCGGAGCTTGGCTGAGGTATTGCAGAATCCCGCAGAAGCGACGCGTCTGGCGAGTTCCGGTGCCGCAGTAGTGCGGGCGCACGAAGGTGCAACAGCGCGGACGGCCTCGGCGTTGCTTTCTTGAGCAGGAAAAAAGAGCTTGCGAACATCGTCCGAGAGTCCATTGTCCCGCCCCGCAAATTGACCCCTTCGTCTAACGGTTAGGACACATCCCTTTCACGGATGCGATACGAGTTCGATTCTCGTAGGGGTCGCCAGTGCTACCTAGTGAAAAAGACACAGGAAGGCACCGAAAAGCACACGAAAAACCATTTAGAGCGTGACGCAGCGTGACGCGGTGCTACTCTTGGCGCATGAAGCTCCGCCGTAGAAAGTATAAATCTGGGAAGATTGGCTGGCAACTCGACTATGGAACCGTCAACGGTCGCCGGAAACAAGTTGCCTACACGGACGAAAAAAAGGCCAACGAAGCCTACAAGGCTGCGCTCAAGCTCCGCCAGAAGCACGGCGATCTAGGGGCGATGGCAACACCCGCTGACGTTGCCGAGCTCACAACCGCGCGTATGCGCCTCAATGGCGTGTCGTTGCTCACCGCCGTCGAATACTATCTCGCGAATGCGTTCCGAGTAACGGCACCGCTGGCGATGCGTGATGCCGTCGCCGCCTTCCATCTTGAAATGATCGCCCGTGGAAGATCACGACGGACGCGTGAAACTATGCGCTGCTCCCTGCGTCCGTTTGCCCTGCGGCACGCCGTCGTCCCCGTCCATCAACTTACACGCGACCACATCCTGACCGTGCTCAAAGGCAACGCATGGAGCAAGCGCACCCAGCTTGGCTACCTCGGCCACCTCCGCACGTTCCTGAGCTGGGCGCGCGACCACGGCCACGCCGTCGAAGATCCGTCGAAGGGCATCGTCATCGGCACCGATCACACCGACATCGGCACGCTCACTCTTGAGCAATGCGAAGCCATCCTCACAGCCGCCCTCGATAGCACTAAGGAAGCGCCGGAAAAGCGAAGTCTGCTGGGCTACATCGTCCTTGGCATGTTCTGCGGCCTCCGCCGCGCCGAGATCGAGCGCCTTCGCTGGACTGATATTCGCCTCACAGAAAAGCTGGTCGTTATCAGTTCCGGCAATGCCAAGACCCGTATGCGCCGCGTCGTCGACATTTCCAAAAACGCTCTCGCATGGTTGAAGCTCGACCCAGCACACAACGCCGATGCCAGGGTTTGCCCCGCCGACTTCAAAGAGATGTGGCGAGACCTCCGCGCTACGGCCGGCATCAACGAATGGCCGAACAACGCGCTCCGCCACACCTACGCGTCGATGCACTACGCGCAGCACCAGAACGAAAACCTCCTCGCCGCGCAAATGGGGAATTCACCGCTGATGATTCATCGGCACTACCGAGCACTGAGCACCAAGCCGCAGGCCGCGCAATTCTGGGCGCTGATGCCGCCAAAGAAATAATCCGTCATCAACCAAACACCCAACCCCAAAACCATGAAAATTGAAATCGAACTCGATGAAGAAATGTTGCTAGCGTTCCGCGTCAACATGCAGGAACTCGCGTTAGAAGGGGAGCCACCGATTCCCTTGGAGCAGTGGGCCGTCGAATG
>JAIOQF010000085.1 GCA_021413535.1 Verrucomicrobiota bacterium | reverse complement strand
TTCGTTCTGGCCACGCAGAATCCCATCGAACTCGAAGGCACTTATCCCTTGCCCGAAGCTCAGCTCGACCGCTTTCTTTTCAAGCTCGACGTCCACAGCAACGATGCCGCAACACTGGAGAAAATCGTGCTCAATCGCGAGATCGGCGAAGAACCCGAGGTGCACCCCGTGATGGACGCGGTGCAATTCAACGCGCTGCTTGATCTCACACGCCGCGTCTTCATGCCGCAGCCGGTGGCGAATTTTATCGCACGTCTCGTAAAAGCCACGCATCCCGGCGAGTCATTCGCTGGTGGAGTGAAATACGGCGCCAGTCCACGCGCTGCGCTGGCATTGGCTGCGGCATCAAAAGGCCGGGCGCTGATGGGGAAGCGACTCAATGCCAGTTTCGAAGATGTGCGCGCCACCGCGCCCGCCGTGCTGCGCCATCGACTGCTGCTCGATTACGGTGCCAAGCTCGAAGGTATGACGCCCGATCTGATCGTGGCCCGCTTGCTGGAAAATGTCCCGGCCCAGGATAAACCACTGCCCTCCAGTCTGGCGGCAGCGAAAATTTGAGCGACAGCTGCAGGGTGACAGCTATGACTTCCAGTTCACGACTTATGCGGCTATTTTTTCTAGGATGTGTTCTTCTGACGGGATGCCTCACTTCATCACTTCAGGCAGCAGGAAAAAACATCCCCATCCCCACTGATCCCACCAGCGGCATTACCATTGAAATCGCCAGCTGGCTCGATGCCTGCCCACCCGGTGGCATGGCGTCATTCACCTTGAAAATCACCAATGGCAGCAATGCCGCCCACGACTGGAACGTCACCGCTACCGACCCCTACAACAGCGGAACCACAAGCACGTTCAGCGTCAGCGTGCCCGCCGGCCGCACGGCAGAAGTCCCATTCACCGTTGCAACCGGATTGCGCGATTCCGGATCCAGCAACTACCGGATGCTAAATTTCACCGTCACCGGCCACGGCTCGGTCGGTTCTTCCGGACAATTCCAACAGCCGGATTCGCTCTCTAAATATTCACACTCGTCCGCCACCCCTTTTCTCGCGATGAGCTCACAACTGGCGTTGAAAGGCTGGAGCGCTCTGAATGACAAGTTTGAAAAAGCTGCCACAGCCGGCGGCGGCGGCAGCAGCAGCAGCGGCATCGGATTCGACGCCACGCAGGTGGACATGGCCAAAGCTCCGGAAGACTGGCGCGGATACAGCGGAATCGCGCAGCTCTGGATGACCGATGGCGAATGGAGCGCGATGGGCAGTGGCGCGAAAGCCGCGATGCTGGAGTGGGTCGCGCTAGGCGGACGCATCATTTTATTTGGCGATGACCTGAGTGATGCCACGCTGACCGGTCTCAAGGTGCCTCCGCTCGGTCCAGACGGCGTGCGACGAATAGGCGCAGGAAGAATCTTGACGCAAAACTGGCTTCAAAAAACATTTCCGGTAGCCGACGCCTACAAGCTCACCACCAGTTTGTCGGATGATTCAATGCCGAAGCAGCTCGCTAAATATGGCAGCGCCGCGTGGAAGCTGCGTGATGCCGTCGCTGCACCCTCGCTGCGAGCGCTGTTGATTTTCGGATTCATCGTGGTGTTCGGCATTCTCGTGGGCCCGGTAAACCTCTACTGGCTCGCAGGTGCCAAACGCCGCCAGCGATTATTTTGGACCACGCCGTTGATCTCACTCGCTGGCAGCGCACTGCTCGTCGCGCTGATGATCATGCAGGACGTAATCGGCGGCAGCGGTGCGCGGCGCGTCCTGGCCTTGATGCTGCCGGAGCAGAATAAAATCGCCTTGGTGCAGGAACAGATCAGCCGCACCGGCGTGCTGCTGGGCCGCTCGTTTGCCATCGAAGAACCGTCATGGATGCAGCAAGTATCAGCCGATACCACCTCCAGCAGCGCTTACAATCCCAGGGGCGAGATGGGCCGCCAGTTTCGTGAAAGCGACCAGCTCACTCGCAGCGGCGACTGGTTCAACAACCGCGCGGTGCAGGCACAAGTCATCAATGCCGTGCGCCCTTCGCGCGGGCACATCGAAGTTTTTCCCGGCAGCGGCGTCGACGACCCGCCCTCCGTCGTCTCCAGCCTTGGTGTCACCTTGACCAACGTCTTCATCATTGATGACCAGCGCCGCTGCTGGCGTGCCGAGCAAATCGGAACCGGTGAACGAAAAATCACGAAGTCTTGCACCCATGGCGAATTCAAGAGCTGGATTCAATCAGTCGCATTCAACGAAATGGGCCCCGCTTCCAGCGCCGCGCTCAACAACCTCAACTTGTTGCCCGGCCACGCCTACGCTGAAAGCGCCGAAGCCTCCAAGTTCGCCGTAAAAACCCTCGACTCCATCCGCTGGAATGACGAGCGCGTCATATTCGCCGGACCGTATGTGAAACATTGAATGCCATGAGCGAGATCGAAAAGAAAACCCCACCGCCGCTTCCAGAAAAACTTGTCGAAGTCCGGGGACTGCACCGCGCGTTCGACAAGGTTCATGCCGTGCAAGACTTGAGCTTTGAGATTCATCGCGGGCAGGTCGTTGGATTCATTGGTGCCAATGGCGCGGGCAAAACCACCACCATGCGTATCATGGCCACGCTGGATTCGCCCAGCAGCGGCACGGTTTACGTCGGTGGCGAAGATGTGATGCAGCATCCCGAGCGAGTCCGGCGGCTCATCGGCTGGATGCCGGACAGCTTCGGCACTTACTCCTACATGACCGTGTTCGAGTATCTCGATTTCTTTGCCCGCGCCTACGGCTTCAAAGCGAAAGAACGCGCCGAGCGAGTCCGCGATGTGATGGACTTCGCCGATCTCACGCCACTGGCCGAGCGACCCATGAACAAGCTGAGCAAAGGCATGGGCCAGCGGCTTTGCTTCGGCCGTATGCTGCTGCCCGACCCGGAGTTTATGATCCTCGACGAACCCGCCGCTGGCCTCGACCCAAAGGCGCGCATGGAGTTTAAAAATCTCGTGCGCATCCTCGCCCAGCGCGGCAAAACGCTTTTCATCAGCAGTCACATTCTCAGTGAACTCGGAGAGATGTGCGACACGCTTCTGTTTATCGATGCCGGAAAAATCGTCTACCACGGCGGCTCGGAACAACTTCGTCGCAGCAACGGAAACGGTGCCGATGGCAAAGCGCAGATCGTCGTCGATGTCGCCGTCACCGGGGATCCGCAATCGCCCGCGCTCTGGGCCGCAATGAATCCCGGCTGGAAGCTGCTGGAGCAAAAGCGCGACGGTGCGCGACTGGCGCTGGCCGCTTCGGATCCCGCCGATCTCGCCGCTGGCCTGCGCAAGATGATTCTCGATGGCGTGCAAGTCGTCGAGTTTCATCGCGAAGAGCGAAAGCTCGAAGATGCATTTGTTGACATGATTAAGAAAATTCAGTGAACCGATGGCTTCCATCGCCCCGTCATTCCCAATTGAAGCCGACTTCTCCGATCGGCTGAATCCGCTGTTGGTTAAAGAGCTGCGGCAGGGACTGCGTAACCGGGTGTTTGTTTCCTCTTTTCTGCTGGTGCATGCTTTCGTAGCCATCGCCATCGGTTTTGAAACCTTATCCATCGGCTTCAGCGGCGAGCAATCAGGGAATGAAAGCTGGATGGCATTGCAATGGGCTGCTGAAGTATTGTTCGTCTGCATCCTGCTGCCGATGCGCGCGCTGACGGCGACAGAGGACGAGGTGCGGGCCAGTGCGCCTGACCTGCTGCGCCTGGCCAACTACGATGCCGGCGCGGTGATTTTCGGAAAATGGAAAACACAGCTGCTGCTGAGTTCGGTGCTACTGGTGTCGCTCGCGCCGTATCATTTTCTTCGTTTCTATGTGGGTGGCGCGGATGTGATCTCCCAGACGCTGGCACTGCTCTGGGCCTGGTCGGAATCGGCGATGCTCTCCGCACTCTGCCTCTGCCTCTCCACCTTGCGAGTCTGGGCGCGCTGCATCTGGATCGCAGTGCTGCTCATCCCGCTCTGGATCACCTTGGTTCCACCCAGCCTGCTTCTATTCGGACACATCGATGGCAGCGGCATCGTGGTCGCGCTCATTGTTTGGAGCGTCGTCTGGTTCGGCGCGACGATGTTTTTTCTGACGCTCGCGATCAGCGGGTTCGATACCCAGATGCGTTACCGCCACCTTGCTGAATAAAGCACTTTCTACACATGAACGCCGCTGCTCCCTCGCCCCATGCTGCCACACTGCCCACTGGCACTGACTTCGCCGACTGGCTCAGTCCGATCCTGGTCAAGGAACTGCGACAGGGACTAAAGTCGAAGGTGTTTACCGGTTCATTCATTGTGATGCAGGTGGTGATGATCGTCACCATGGGCCTGCGGTTGCTGGAACAATCAGAATCTGGAATCGGCAGCGGCAGCGGGTTCGACTCATTTTTCTGGGCGATGCTCTGGCTGCCACTGCTGCTGCTCATGCCCGCGCGCGGACTCCGCGCACTGAGCGATGAGTCGCGCGAGAACACGTTCGACCTCGTGCAGCTCACGAAGATGACGGCGCTCCGCATTGCGTTCGGCAAATGGCTGGCGCTCTTCGCCCAGACGCTGCTGCTGGTGGCGGCGCTGCTGCCCTATGCGGTGCTGCGATATTACTTTGGAGGGGTGGATGTGCTGAATGACCTCATCATCATCGCGCACATGCTGATGGCGTCGATGGTGCTGACTGCGGGCGCGGTGGTGTTGTCGGCCGCGCCGCTCGCAGTGCGCATCCTGGTGCTGGTCGGCGTGCTACCCGTAACAACGATGGGACTGAGCGCATTTTTCATGATAAGGGCGTTCGGCGGACGCGGAGGCAGCGTGATATTTTCAT
>JAIOQF010000078.1 GCA_021413535.1 Verrucomicrobiota bacterium | reverse complement strand
GCGGAACTAATCGCCATCGTGGCCGATGTGCCGGTGAGCGCGGCGCAAACCCTCGTGGCCGCGCGCAATGGGCCCGATGGAATTCCGCATACGGAAGACGACCAGCCGATGCAAAGCATCGACGAAGCGATGGTGCTGCTGGGCGCGACGGCAACCACGCCAACGAGCGGCACAGGATTGTTCACCTTGAAAGGGACCATCGCACGAGTGGACAGCGTGGGTCGGGCCGGAAATTACGCCCGGCGTATTTCGGTGGTGTTGCGCAAAGGCGTCGACGGACGATCACCCGTGATGGAGTGGCGCGAATCCTCCGGGAACTGACCTTGATATTTTCTGCTGCGGCCCGGATGAATTGCTGTATGATGAACCGCGCCCTGTTCATTAGCGCAACAACTTACCCATGCCCGGCCCCACCCTGAAAACCGGCACCCGCGCCAACCTTTGCCTTCCTGGAGAAACCGGGAGGGAATATTGGCGGCTGGAAACAACCGGCGGCTGGAAGAAAGTAGAAGTCGCTGACGGAACTGGCGGAGGAGTTTTTGCCATCGAAGCTCTGGCGCTGGACAGCGTTCCGTTCTGGGCCGTGGCACCGCAGGATGGCAAGCTGGATCTTGCCGCCGTGGCAACGCTGAAATGGGAAACGCTCGGTGCCAACGAAGCGGGCGATGGAAAATCTTGGACGCATTGGGAGGCGGGCCGTTCTGAAAATCGCGTTCTTGTCGCCAGCGCCGGCCTGGCTGATCTGCCGGAAGCACCGTGGGCGGGACAGCGGCCAGATTCATTTGAGCTGTCCCCTCGCCTGTTCCCCCTGCCTGATGGCGAAGCGGTGATCTGGAAAGAACTGGGACGACTCGTGATCGCCTTCGCACGCGGTGAAACGCTGCTGCATTTTTCAGTGCTGAGCGCGCGCCGGCTCGATGTAGAAGCCGCGCAGGAAATACGCGCACTCTGCCTCGGACTGGAAGTGCAGGGATTTCTTACGCGCCCATCCGGCATTCGTGTGTGGACAAAACCGGAACCGGGTTTTGCCGACGCCGTGAAGGATGCGCTTGGAGTCCGCGCGTGGATCGAGGCCCGACCGTTGCCGGTGCTGCCGGAAAAGCCCGGTGGAATTTTCCCGCCGGAAATGGCGCGCGCCGCGCAGGGGCGGGCCAAGCGCCGTCGCACTGCGCAGATCATCACCGCACTCGTGGCCCTATACATTCTCAGCTTTGCCGCTTGGTCGGGCTGGCTATACTGGCGCGGTCAGAATGTGACAAAGCAGACTGCGGAACTGGAAAAGCGCCGACCGGAGATCGAATCCGTGCGCCAGATGCAGACCCGCTGGCAGGTGCTGGAACCTGCGACCAACGCCGACTCGTATCCGACGGAACTATTTCACCGCGTAGCCTCGCTCCTGCCGGATGAAGGCATCCAATTGAAGGAGTTTTTCCTCGAGAGCAACAAGCTGGTCGTCAGCGGCAAGGCCAGCACGATCACTCACGCAAAAAAATTTCAGGCTGATCTCACCAACGATGCTGGCCTGCATCAATACACCTGGAACTTCCCGCAGCCCACGATCCTCGAAGACAACCAGGCGAGCTTCCGCGCGGAAGGCACGCTGGGCACCGGAGGTGAAGTCCCATGAAAGACAGCGAGAAAAAGCTGCTGACTTTGTCCGTCGGACTGCTGGCCGTCATCGGTGGGCTGATGATAACGAAGACACTGCAGTCATGGCAGCGCGCCATCACAATCCAAGAGCAGGCACTCGCCGCCGAGCGCCAGGATTCCGACGACCTCCTTGCCGACTTGCCCAACTGGAAGAAACGCGGCGAATGGCTCGCGCAGCATCAGCCCGTCGCCAAGAACGATCTCGATGCGGACAACGAGTTGTTTGAAACCCTGCTCGCCAAAGCGCAAGCCTCGGGAGTTTCCGTGGTCTCCAAGCAATATCAGGAACAGGTGAAGAACGAATTTTTCCAGCAGGCCGGCGTCACGCTCACGGTGAAAGGCGAGCTCTCGAACGTATTCCGCTGGATCTACAGCGTGCTCTCGCCCCAGGATTTTCGCGTCGTGCCCTATCTCAAGCTCACGCCAGACAAAGAAGATCCCACCAAGGTCGTCTGCGCCGTGCAGTTCTGGCGCTGGTATCAGCCTCCGGCCTCCAAGACCATTTGATGAAAAAATATTTTTCCATTCTTCTTTGGATTTTTGCGGTTCTCGGTGCAGCTCCGGCGGCTCCGTTCACCGAGCCAAAGGCCCACCCCATCAATCGCTATGAGACTGGCTGGGAAAAAAATCCCTTCACGCTAAAGACCGCACCTGTTGCGCTGAATAAAGAATCGTTTGCCAAGGATCTGGCCCTCGCCGGCTGGCGGCGGGCAGGTGACGACAACATCATCATCCTCGTAAACATCAAGACCCGCGAATACTCGCGCTTAAAAAATCAGGAGCCCGCAGCCGACGGCACCAAAGTAAAAACAGCTCATCTCGAGAACCGGCGCTCTGAGACTTTCGTGGAACTGGAGCGAAACAACGAAACTGCCGTCGTGCGCTACGATGAAAGCTACCTGCACCAGATGGCCGCGCAAGGCGGCGGCGCCAATCCGAATCCCCAGATGGCCATGCGCGGGCAGAACAACCCTGGCATGATCATCACGCCTCCAAACATGCCGCAGCAGCCAAACTCTTCTGCACCCAACATTGTTCCAACAGGAACTCAAGCCCCCCGACCAGGCATGGTGCCCCCGGCACCCAAACTGCCGTCGCCGCAGCCAGGTGTTTCACCAGCCAACAATGTTCCCACCGTCCAGCGCCGGCGCTTGAACACTCTGCCGCAGCCCACCTTGCCGCAACCATCCCAGCCCTGACCCACCCACCTTTCACCATGCTGACCCGACCCCTCTCCTTCTTCGTGTTCGCGATCATTCTCGCCGCCGCAGGATTCGCCTCTGCGCAAACCACGCCTTCCGCACCCTTGCAACCGGGTGGAGAAAAACCCGTGTCGGTTCATTATCCAAACATGCCGCTCGGCCAGGTGCTGGAAGATTACCAGGAGATGACCGGCAAGCGCATCATTCGCGACCCGCACATTGAAAATGCCGTGGTCACCATTGAAACCAACGGCCAGCTCACCAAGGAGGAAGCCATTGAATTCATCGAGAAGTCACTGCTCTTCTCTGGTTACGCCTTTGTGCCCAGCGGCGAAAACATGGTGAAGATCATCGCGTTCGAAGCCGGACGCAATCCCGCCAGCGAGCGCGTCGACATGGTGCTGCATGCCGATGACCTGCCCAAAACCGACAAGGTGGTCAGCTTCGTGCTGCCGCTCAATTATTTGAAATCCGACGAAGCCGCGCAGGCTTTCTCCCAGATAGTGCCCAACCATCCCTACGGTAAAATCACCGCCGTCCCCAACGCCCGCGCGCTGGTCATCACCGAAAACTCCAACACCATCCGCGCCTATATCGACCTCGCCAAGCAGGTCGATGTTCCGCCGGGTGAAACCGTTCATAAAACCATCCGGCTCGAGCGCGCCGACGCCGAGGAAGTAGCCAAGGCGCTGGCCGAGTTGCTCGGCATCGGCAGCGGCACCACCTCTCCGCAGAGCAAGGGCGTGCCGCCCCCGATCCCCAACAATCAGCCGCGTCCAACCAATCCTCAGCAGGCCGCCGCGCAAGCCGCCGCCCAGGTGAGCGCAACCACCAGCGTGGGCGAATCCGAAGCCGCACCCCCAAAAATTCAGGCCATCACGCGGACCAACAGCTTGTTGATCGTCGCCCGCCCCTTGGAAATCCAATACATCGAGAGCTTGGTAAAAGAGTTTGATGCCGCGACAGACGCCCGCAGCTTCATTTCGCTGAAGCTTCGTTACATGGACGTTCTGGAATTCGCCAGTGTCGCCCACGATGCGCTGCTGCGCGGAACAAAAGACGCGAACGATGGTGGCGGCAAGCTCCAAGGCACCGACAGCAAGACGACCACAACCACCACTCAGGTAAGCAACAGTGGCGGCGGTTTCGGCTCTTCTGGTTTTGGTGGTGGAGGCTTCGGCGGCGGAAGTTTCGGTGGTAGCGGCGGCTACGGTAGTGGCGGTTTCGGCGGAGGTGGTTTTGGTGGTAGTATCGGCGGCTCTGGCGGTGGTGGATTTCAGGAACGCGATATGAAAGCCCAGTCAGTGCTCATCGGAAAAACCCTGCTCATTGTCGACCCGTCTGCCAGCCGCCTCTTCGCCTCCGGTCCACCCGAACAGTTGCGTCTTCTCGAGCAACTCGCCGCAGAACTCGACAAACGACCCCAGCAACTCCTGCTCTCCGTCATTCTCGGCGAGTTCACGCTCGCGGATAATTTCCAGTTCGGTCTCGACTGGATTCACACCTTGGAAAGCTTCGGCAAGAACAATGAGAACGCAGGCGCAGGAACCATCCTGACGATGGGCAGCAAGGCCACCGATTTCACCTCCATCTCCAAACTCTCCGATTTCCCTCCCCTTCAAGGCCTTTCCATCTACGGACAAATCGGCGACCATCTCAATGTCTTCCTCCGCACGCTCGACGACTCCAAACGGTTCCATGTGCTCCAACGCCCCAACGTCACCACCTTGAATCACAAGCAGGCGACGATCTCGGTCGGTCAGCAGATTGCCATCGCCGGCCAGACCCTCACCCAGGCCGGCACCACCAACGCCAACGCCGCCATCTCTTCGACTACGCAATACATTCCCGTCGAACTGCGGCTCGACATCATCCCTCACATCTACGCCAACGACGAGGTCAAGCTCGAGTTCAGCCAGCGCAATTTCGATGTCGCCGGCTTCACCGAGATTAGCGGCAACAAGGTGCCCAATCTCTCCACCCAGGAGTTGAAGAACACCATCATCGTCCCGAATGCCACCACCGTGCTCCTCGGCGGCCTGATCACGGAACGCGACAACAAATCCAAGACCGGACTGCCGATTGTGGTGCGCATCCCGCTCATCAAATATCTCTTCGGCAACACCAGCAAGACCAAGGAACGCCGCGAACTCCTCATCTTCGTCAAGCCGCAGATCATGCCCAGCGGCGACTCCTATGTGCAGCAGCAGATGGAAATCGAAAAACAAGCCGAGTCCTACCCAAAAACCCGCGCCTTTGCCGACCCCGGCAATGCCGCTCCAGAGATGCGCATCCCGATTGAAGGCATCCCGCGCGCCCAAGCCGTTTCCGATGACGATCCACCGTCGACAAAATCGCGCGTGGATTTGAACAACCGCTTCACGCCGGCAAGGCCCAATTAAAAAGCTCCACTTGAAAGCCGCTGCGAGAGAGCTCTAAGCAGGATTAGCAGAATTCTGCGCAACCGGACGGCAGGTGTGCCTTCGCTCTGTGCCAACTGAACTCGCCGCTCACATCACCAGCTTCAGCGCTGCCACCAGTGCGAAGACAAACACCACCCACTCAAACACGGTCTGCGACATCAGTTTGACTGCTTTCCATCCGATCCCAACGCCCAGCACCACCGCTGGCAGCAGCAGCAGATTCGTCAGCAGCGACGGCCCGTTGATCAGCCCGATCTGCGCGCTGAACGGAACCTTGAAGAGATTGATGAACAAAAAGAAACGCGTGAAAATGCCGAGGTAGTCACCCTTGCCAAATCGATGCGCCAGCAGATAGACGGTCATCACCGGGCCAGCGGCATTCGCCAGCATCGTCGTCATACCCGCCGCCGCGCCGAGACTGCCCACAAACACCGGATGCCTGTGTAGCTCCGCCAGCTTGTCCCGCCGCCAGTCCAGCAGCAGCTTCAATGCAAGCAGCGAAAGAATAATCCAGCCGATGACATGCTTAGCGAGGTTGTTGTCCAGCCGGTCCAGCAGCCACCAACCGATCACCACGCCCACGCAGGCCGGCGGCACCAGCGGCCAGATCTGCCGCCACGATCCCCCGCCCTTCCGCAGGAGAAAAAAACCCATGAAGTCCGCCGCAATCAAAAGCGGAAGCACCACTCCCGTCGAATCTTTCGCGCCGAAAGCATCCGCAAACAAAACCACCGCCGCCAGGCCGCAGCCCGCGAGCCCCGCCTTGGCCATGCCGATCAACAACGCGCCGGCCAGCGCCAGCGCGAATACATGCGAGTCGTGAATCAGAGTGTGTTGAATGATGAAGTCCAAGTTATCAATATTCAGTTGGCATCGCCTCTAGTGCGGCAAACGGGTGACATAAAGCTCAACACCAAAATCTGGACACTGAAAACTGAAAACTTCTCTCTGCCCTTGAACCCCGGCCAATTCGTGATTCGTTGCGCGCCCTTTCCCTCTTCCTTATCATGCCCAAAAAGAAAATCGTTCTCGCTTACTCCGGTGGTCTCGACACCTCAGTCCTTCTCTCGTGGATCAAGGATACCTATGACGCGGAGATGATCTGCTTCTGCGCCAACATCGGGCAGGAAGACGAACTGAAAGGCCTGAACAAAAAAGCGAAGCAGACCGGCGCATCCTCCATTTACATCGACGACCTCCAGGACGAATTCGCCAAGGACTTCATCTACCCGATGATGCAGGCGGGGGCGATTTACGAAGGTCAGTATTTCCTCGGCACCAGCATCGCGCGGCCTTTGATCGCGAAACGCATGGTCGAGATCGCCAAGAAGGAAGGCGCCACTGCCATCGCCCACGGAGCCACCGGCAAAGGCAACGACCAGGTGCGTTTTGAACTCACCGCCGCTGCGCTGGCCCCGGAGATCGAGATCATCGCCCCGTGGCGCGACGAACGCTTCCGCAACGAATTCCCCGGCCGCCAGGAGATGATCAACTACTGCGCGAAACACAAGATTCCCGTTCAAGCTAGCGCCAAGAAACCCTTTTCCATGGACCGCAATCTCCTGCACATCAGCTACGAGGCAGGCATCTTGGAAGACCCGTGGTTCGATGCTGGCGACAAGAAGAACAAAGACTATTTCACCGTGCTCTCCTGCTTCCCTGAGGACGCACCTGACAAACCGGAATACGTCACGCTCGATTTCATAAAGGGAAACTGTGTCGCGGTGAATGGCAAGGCGCTCTCCCCGCTCGCTGTCATGAAACTGCTCAATCAGCTCGGCGGCAAACACGGCGTCGGTCGCGTGGACATGGTCGAGAACCGCTTCGTCGGCATGAAGTCCCGCGGTGTGTATGAAACACCCGGCGGTGCTATTTTGCATTTTGCTCATCGTCAAATCGAAAGCCTGACGATGGATCGCGAGGTGATGCACCTGCGCGATTCACTCATTCCGAAATATGCCGAGCTAGTTTATAACGGTTTCTGGTATGCACCCGAGCGTCTCGCCATCCAAGCGCTCGTCACCGAGAGCCAGAAGAACGTCTCGGGCACCGTTCGCGTGAAACTCTACAAAGGCGGCATCCATGCGGCGGGCCGCAAATCTAAGTTCAGCATGTATAACCCGCACATCGCCACGATGGAAGCCGATCCGACGAAAGCCTACAACCAGGACGACGCCACTGGCTTCATCCGGCTCAACGGTCTGCGCCTGCGTGTGAACTCGCAGGTGAACGGGGCAAAAAATTTGAAGTAGGAACTAAAAGTGGCTCATGCGGCCCTCCGCATGGATCAAAACATAGCGTAACGCCATTTCGTCAGGAGTTCCGTTAGGCTTCTTTTGCCATCTTCGCCCTCCAACAGTTCCAGTTCTTGATAGCGAGATCATCGTCAGGGTTCAACTCAAGCGCTTTCCGGTAGAACTCCCCTGCTTGTTCCCAATCACCCGCCGCGCAGAACACATCTCCTTGGCACCCGATTGGTGTGCTGTTGTCTGGAGCCAAAACCTCAGCAGCGCGGAAATGCTCCAGAGCGGTGGCAAAATGCTTTAACTCGAGGTGGCAGCTTCCAAGAAACATTCGGCTCCACGGGTCAAGGGGATGCTCGATGATGTCACGCTCAAGGATCGGCGCAGCACCTTCCCAGTCATGGCGATCCATGAAAGTCTTGGCCTCATCCTGGAGCGATTGAGAATTCGGCATGTTCATGGAGCCTACTATCTCGGATCAGGCGACAGCGGGCAGGAAGAGTCGATGACGCGACAGATGCCATCAGAGCCCTTGCCTGCATCCGGTTTGTTCGGTGTTGCGGTCATTGCGGTTGAAACTCTTTGTCTTTGGGGTGTTGGATGAATGCGCTCACTAGTTCCTTAATCGCTTCTTGTCCCTCTGGCTTAAACTTGGTTTCGATCGGCGTGGCGTTCAGTTTGTCGCCCGCCACTCGCCGCATACACTCCAAAGTGGCGGTTACTACCGCTGTCTCGGTATATCCCAGGTTCTTCGGTATCTTGAGCGAGCGGAAATCAAGATAAATGGTTATCCGCCCATCGTCGCCGTCGCCTGCCCATAGAGATAGCCCGCAAAGTGAAGCGACATTGATATCGCCGACGGGTTTATCTGCGAGCGATGGCGGAACATATTTTGCGGCGATATAGCGAATCGCCTGGTGCCAGCCGACATGGGTATTGTCTGCGTAACACATGACAGGGGCTATCGTCACCCTTTCAGAGTCTAGGCTGTTCAATGGCTGGAATGTCTCGAGGAGGCCGCGTTCACCGGCGAATAATCCGGTGAGTGTCGCCATCAGGAAAAGGAAGCACAGTGAGGTTTTCATGAGGTGCGTAGCAACGTCTAATGTTAGAACTGTGGCACGGTGGCCTTAGGATGTTCAGAGCGAAGCGAATCAGGGAGCTTGTCCGCCGTTGCCGCCAGCGTCTTGGTCGGCGATCTTCTTGTTGGAATATGGCGATGGGAGCAAAACGAATATGACAAAGAGCGCAAGTCCGATAAATAAGAAGACGTTGATTACCGCGTGAGCTTCACCACCGCTCCACCACTGCCTTCGTTCAATTATCTCTGCGAGATCACCCACTAGAAGTATCACTCCGAATAACGCCAACGCGGCCAACGGCTTATCGAGTAATCGAAATGAAGCGTATCCTCGGCAAGTAGCCATGCGGCATAAGTGTGATGCGACTATCGCTATTGCCAATATTAGATATGGGTTCATTTTTTCTTAGCCTAACGTCTAAGTTGTGCCGACCGCAGGGGCGGGGGTGAGCGTGGAGACCAGAGGGCAAGTTGGAGTTGCGGAAAGCATGGCCGACACAGCAGCCCCGTCGGCTGGCACCAGCGTTTTGTTCGGCCCCTTTGGTCTCATGGTGTTGGCTTCTTGGATTCAATCAGATACAACTTCATTCCAGCATCGTCACCCTCGCCGTGTGGTCTAAATGGTGGTTCGACTGTCCCTGCCTTTTCGTTCCCGTGGCGAGGCCACTCCTCAAACTGATCGTAGCGAACAGCTTTATACTCGCCACCCGCAAACCTGAAAAGACCTCTGGACCAATATCCCCCGCCTCCTCGCCCCCAAATCTCAATCTGTGGAAAACCCCTCCATGACGGAAGCAAGACAGCACAAACTCCCTGTTCGTAGAACTCGATCTTCTTGCCGTCTGCGGCTCTCTGCACCGAGAACTTCATCATAGGCCCACCCGATCCACCCATCGCTCGAATCTCGGAACTTTCTGGTGTAGTGATCGAGATGGTGAAGTCTCCAGCCTTAGTGGTGTATGCCTCTGAGGTCTTCAGTATCGCAACTCGCTCGGGCCACTTATCAGTCAAGATTTCGTCATCTCCGTAGAGCAGTCCAGTCAGCAACGACGCAGAAAAGGCGACGAGGATATGCTTCATCGGATCGTGGGGTGAACTTGGTTTTTGGCCGAACATCTCGGGTCAGGCAACGGCGAGCGAGAGACGTTGATGATACGATAGATGCCATCCGAGGAGCTGCCTGCATCCGTTTTGTTCGGCCGCGGTTGGTTATTTGGTTCTAGGATGTAGGGCATTTGGATAGGTGTCCGCGAATTGGGCGAGGAAATAGTGCAGCACTCGTGACTCATGCGGACTTGGGGAACGCGCAATGGCTCGCAAGTGCCTCGTCACATCTGCCGAAATACTGTCCCAATCTGGGGCAGGAATAGCTGCTCCGTCGCGAGCGAATCGAAGCACACAAGTGGTGCGCACATAGTCAGCCACATCCGTAATGGATAGATCGGCAGCGAGCGACTCTCCAGGAAAGCCGCCGTCGGCAAGCCTCGAGATAAGGTGCTCGACGTAGGCGTCAACACGGGCGTGGGTGATCGGGCTTTGGCGACCTCAACATGTTTGGAGTCGTTGTGCGCCTTCAGCACCTTGGTGTAGTTCTGATAAAATGCCTCAATAACGGTCTCTTCGTGGCTGGGAGTGCCTGAGTATCCGAGCTTCTCACGCTCAGCAACCACAAGAAACAACTCTGAGGGATCACGAGAAACACAGTCCTCCACCTTCAAGCTCGTTCGTCCGAGATAATCAAGGAATGTCGAATCATTGACCGCCTCAGACGGCAAAATGAGTGCTGCCGTCGCTGCGAGGATGGCGATGAAGTATCGAATCATAGGAGATGGACTATGTTTCCTGGCCGAACAACCGAAGCCGCGCGACAGCGGCCACGAGGCGCGCCGCTTGCAACCACGACGGCTCGCCGCCGTTCGTTGCAGCGGATGGTTAGCCCGCACGTTTTGATGACTGAACAAGAACATAAATGCCTGAACCGATGCCTGCGAACAAGGACAGCATACCCACCAAACCGGAAACCATCACACGCAAAAACATCCGAAGGAACTTCGCCTCGTCCAAGTAGAACGCGTGCTTCTCAGTCAATCCCGTAACCACAACCTGATACTGTCCCGGACTGCTGAACGTAAGCTGGCCGACAGAAACCCGCCGTGTGCCGCCTGACTCCATACTGCTCACTCCACCTCTTCGTAACGGCACGGCGGCGCCCTCCGGCTGTTTGAGAATCTTGATGGTCGTGCCGGAAGGAAGGTCGTCGGGGAATGACATGAACTGCCCATCAATAAGAGTCTTGGTCTCGTGCCAAAGCGTGTAATCGCCGGGCTTCGTTATGGTGACGGACGCCTCGCCGGGAGCGAGAAACGACGTGCCAGAACCCCGGAACACATCAAGCATGGCAATGACCGCCACGATGTTGAGTGCAATGCCAATCACCACCAAGAGAATAGGCCATTTGAAGCGTGCAAGTTTTTGCATGACGTGCGAGTGCGGGCTAACTACCTAATCATAGACAGTTTTGCAAGGTATGTCACCAGCGTTATGGCCGACAGTTTTGCGGATTATGACGCGCTCTTGCGTCATATTATCGTGTCAAATATGACCGCAAAGCTCGAAAACCAACTTTGCCGAGAGATCGCCAGCCTGCTGAATCATTACAGAGCATTTCAAAAGAGCAGACACTTTGTAATACGCCTTTGCGAAATACAAAACAGGTAAGACAAAGACACTACAACCCATGGCCGCCTCAAGGCGGGACTACAAACGAATTGCACTTCACCCGCGCCCCGCTCATCCTCCCACCCCCATGCAAAAGAATCCTGCCATCAAAATTACCAAGCCGCCGATCCTCTTTCCTCAGACGCAGAAGATCATCGCCCAGATCGAAAAGAAACTCGGTGGGGCCTTCATCACTTACTGGTCTTCAGGCAACGGCAGCGTGTGTCACAATGACGTGGCGGCATTCTTCGAGGTTCTAAAAGATCTCGGCCATCAAAAACAGCTTTTTCTATTCATCAAGTCGAACGGCGGCAACGGCCAGGCTGCGCTCCGCATCGTGAACCTGCTCCGGCAACATGCGGACAAGATCACTGCGCTGGTTCCGCTGGAGTGCGCCAGTGCGGCGACCATGATGGCGCTTGGTGCGGACGAGATCAAGATGGGGCCGCTGGCTTATCTCACGGCGGTGGATACTTCCCTCACCCACGCCCTGTCACCAGTGGATCGGAACAACAGCGCCGTGTCGGTGAGCCAGGACGAGCTTAATCGCGTGCTCCGGCTCTGGAAGGAATCGAGCGGCAGCGGCGAAGCTAACCCCTACCCCAGCCTCTACCACCAAGTTCATCCACTGGTGTTTGGCGCCATCGACCGCGCCAGCTCGCTCTCCATCAAGATCTGCGAGGAAATCCTCTCCTATCACGTGACGAACATGAAGGAGCGCCAGCGCATCAGCAAACATCTGAACTCCGCGTATCCCAGCCATGGTTATCCCATCATGTTGCGCGAAGCGAAGCGCATCGGCCTGCAAGTCGGAGCGCTCGATCCCGCGCTCAACGACCTGCTGATCGACTTGAACGAACTTTATTCCGAAATGGGCCAGCAGGCGATCACCGACTACGACGAAGTAAACTACCACGATCACGAAATCCTGAACATCGTCGAAGGCAAGGGCTCGGCCTTCCTCTATCAGAACGACAAGGACTGGCACTACCGCAAGGAGGAGCGCCGCTGGGTGCCGATGAACGATCAAAGCGCGTGGAACCGCGTCGGCATGGTCAAGGGCAAATTGCTGACGAAGAAGTTTCATATCCGATAATGTCATGAAGAAGGTCATCGTCGCAGCAAGTGCGCTTGTGGCGCTGATTGCGGGATGCAATCGGCAGGATGACCACGCCGTCGCGAAGGTAAATCGAGCGGTCATCACTCAAACTGAAACTGCGCTGGAGTTGCGCGACCTTCTGTGGCGCAACGGTGAGACCTGGAACGCGCTCGAACCGGCGGAACAAAAAACCAGACGTGTCGCGGCTTTGAATAAGCTCCTCAACCAACGACTCATCGCAGACTTCGCCCAGAAACAGCCGGATAGTCCAGCTTCAACTCGCCGCG
>JAIOQF010000056.1 GCA_021413535.1 Verrucomicrobiota bacterium | reverse complement strand
GCCGAGATCGGTGCCGCACAATTTGAAGTCCATGTCACCGAAGTGATCTTCGCTGCCGAGAATGTCGAGCATGGTGAGGTAACGGCTCATCTTGTTGCTGGCGTCGAACTCGGAGACGAGGCCAACACTGATGCCTGCAACGGGGCGCTTGAGTGGCACGCCGGCATCGAGCAGGGACATGACACCGGAGCAAACGGAGGCCATCGAGGTGGAGCCGTTAGACTCCATGACTTCGCTGCTCACGCGGATGGCGTATGGGAAATCTTCTGCGCTGGGGACGACTGGTTCAACGGAACGCTCGGCGAGCGCGCCGTGGCCGATTTCGCGGCGATTCTGTCCGCCGAAGCGGCCGGTTTCGCCAACGCTGAAAGGAGGGAAGTTATAATGCAGGATGAAGCGCTTCGTATCCACGCCACCGGCATAGGTGTCCATGTCCTGGGCTTCATCAAGCGGGGCCAACGTCGTGAGGGCCACGGCCTGTGTTTCACCGCGGGAGAAAAGCGCCGAGCCATGCGCGCGGGGCAGCAATCCGACTTCGCCAGTGAGCTGGCGGAGGTCATCAAGGCCGCGACCGTCGCAACGGTGCTTCTTGTCGAGGATGCTAATGCGGAAAACTTTCTTCTGCATGTAGTCGAAGGCCTGGCTGACTTCGAAATTGCCGGCTTCAGGGAACTTGGCCTTGATGGCGGCTTCGACTTCATCGCGCAGGGCGCCGACGGCTTTGCCACGAGCGACTTTGCTGGGCTGATAAAGCGCGCCTTCAATGCGGCTGCCGGCGACTTCGTAGGCGACTTCGAGCAGTTCATCTTTCACGAGCATGAGAGGCACCACGCGCTTCGGCTTCGCGGCTTTCGCGGCGAGTTCTTCCTGGGCGATGACGAGAATTTTCACCTGCTCCTGCGCGAAGGCGAGAGCGGCGATGAAGTCAGCTTCAGGCATTTCCTTGGCTGCGCCTTCGATCATGATGACATCGGTCTTGTTGCCAACGTAGACGAGGTCGAGGTCGCTCTTGTCACGCTGGGCGTGGGTGGGATTGACGACGAACTGGCCGTTCACGCGACCGAGACGCACTGCGCCGACCGGGCCGGCGAAGGGAATGTCGGAAACGCAAAGAGCGGCGGACGCGCCGTTGATAGCGAGGATATCGGAATCATTTTCACCGTCGGCGCTCATGAGCAGGGCGACGATCTGGGTGTCGAAAAGATAACCCTTCGGGAACAGCGGACGCAGCGGACGGTCGGTCATGCGGCAGGTGAGGATTTCCTTTTCCGTGGGGCGGCCTTCGCGTTTGAAGTATCCGCCGGGGAACTTGCCGGCGGCGGCGGCTTTTTCTTTGTATTCAACAGAGAGCGGGAACCAATCCTGGCCTTCCTTGATCTTGGTGGCGGAGACGGCGGTGACGATGACGATGGTGTCGCCCTGACGAACGGTGACGGCGCCGTCGGCGAGTTTGGCGAGCTTGCCGGTTTCGATGGTGATGCTGCCCTGTGCGAGGGTGGCGGTGACGTTGTGGATTGACATATTATTGTTTTCTTCTTTTTGTTTTTCTTCTTGTTTCGTTAGGAATTTCGTCCGGTGAAACGCGCCTGAGGTTTATGCCTGCGAAGGCGCGCGCTGAGGATTTGCGCTGTTGGGTGCAAATCGCTTGCGGTGGATGGACCGCGTGGATGAAGTTTGAGGTCTGGCTTTTCCATCCAGCGGGCATGGCCCGGAACGGATCACAGGAATAATGCCTGTGCCACCAAACGGAAAAGGCGGCGCTCTTTCGAGCCCCGCCTTCCGGCAAACTTAGCGACGCAATCCGAGGGTCTGAATCAGCTTGGTATAGCGTGATTCCTCGGTGCGCTTGAGATAGTCCAGCAGCTTGCGACGACGGGCCACCATCATGATGAGGCCGCGGCGCGAGTGATTGTCCTTTTTGTTCGTCTCCAGATGACCGGAGAGATGATTGATGCGGTTGGTCAAGCGCACGACTTGCACGTCGGCACTGCCAGTGTCCTTCTCATGAATCTGGAAGGATGCGGGTTCTGTGGTTGCGATATCGCTCATGTTCGTTTCTTCTGTCGGTGTCCGCCTACCTGGCGGCAAGGTTTTCCTGTTTATGGAGCGGGGAAGAAAGCACGAAACAACCGGCGGGCAAGTCTTTTTTGGCCCCTCCGCCCTCCTCTTTGCATCCGGACCCGCCACCACTTCGTTAATTTTTGAAAGGTCGCAAAAGTTGACGTCAGCCGAATCGTCAGTATTACTGATGATCTCTAGTGCTGACTTTAGTTTGTGTCCGTATAATCATCCCCTGCCCAGCCCGATCCGATGTGGAAAAGAATGTTGCTCATGCTCCTCGTGATGGCCGCCATCATTGCAGGACTCGCCTATATTAAATACCAAAGCATCCAGGCCGGCATCGCGATGGGCGCGAAATTCGCTCCGCCGCCGACACCGGTCACTACGATAGTGGTTAAAGGCCAGACCTGGCAACCCGTGCTCAGTGCCGTCGGTTCGCTCCGCGCGGTGAATGGCGTCACCGTCAGCACGGATCTTGCCGGCATCGTCTCGGAAATTTCCTTTGAGTCCGGCCGACAGGTAAAAAAAGGTGACCTGCTCGTCACGCTTGATACTAAGCAAGAGGAAGCGCAGTTGCGCTCAGCGGAGGCACGCTTGAACCTGTCGAAGACCGATCTCGATCGAAAGCGCGATCTCGTGGAAAGAAAAGCAGTTTCCCAATCCGACTTTGATTCCGCCGAAAGCCAGGTCCAACAGATGAAGGCGTCGGTCGATGAAATGAAGGCCATCATCGCGCGCAAACACATTGCCGCGCCTTTTGACGGTGCCGTCGGCATCCGCCAGGTGAACCTCGGTCAATATCTCAATCCCGGCGCGCCAGTCGTGCCGCTGCAGTCAATTGACCCGATCTACGTCGAGTTCAGCGTGCCGCAACAGCACATCAACGATGTAGCTGTAGGAAAAAAAATTCGACTCGTCCCAACAAAACTCGTTGATGCAGATTTCACCGGCGAGATCACTGCAGTGGATTCCGTTATTGATGTGGCCACGCGCAACATCACGGCGCAGGCCACAATCAAAAATCCCGATCACAAACTCCGCGCCGGCATGTTCGTAAGCGTGGAAGTTTTGCTGCCGGAACAAAAGAACGTGCTCGCGATCCCCTCCTCCGCCATCGCCTACGCGCCTTACGGCGACTCGGTCTATGTGCTCCGCGATGGCAAGAGTCCGGATGGCAAGGCCCTGAAACAGGTGGAGCAAATCTTTGTCAAACTCGGGCCGCAACGTGGCGATCAGGTCGCGGTTCTTTCCGGATTGAAGGAGGGCGATGAAATTGTCAGCTCCGGTGTTTTCAAAATGCGTCCCGGCGCGCCAGTGACGGTCAACAACAGCGTGCAGCCCGGCAACGAGCTTAATCCGAAGCCCGCAGACACCTGAGCCCCGCGGATTGCACGCATGAAATTCACCGACCTCTTCATTCGCCGTCCGGTCGTCGCGACCGTGGTGAACCTAATCATCCTGCTCGCGGGAATACAGTCCTACCGCGCGCTCAACGTTCGTCAGTATCCGAAAAGCGACATCGCGGTGGTCAACGTCAAGACACGCTATATCGGCGCCAGCGCGGAACTCGTGCGCGGCTTCGTCACCACGCCGCTGGAGCGCGCAATCGCAAGTTCAGACGGCATTGACTACCTCGACTCGCAGAGTTCACAAAACCTCAGCATCATCACAGTTCACCTAAAGCTGAACTACGACACGACCGCCGCGCTCACCCAGATTCAGGCAAAGATGGCGCAAGTGCGCAATGAACTCCCGCCCGAAGCTGAAGCACCCACCGTGGAACTCACGATGAGCGACACGCAGTATGCGCAGATGTATCTCTCATTCTACTCGGATGAGCTCGACCGCAACCAGATCACCGACTACCTCACGCGCGTCGTCCAACCAAAGCTTACCGCGGTCAGCGGTGTTCAGAAAGCGGACATCCTCGGTGCCCGCACCTTTGCCATGCGCATCTGGCTCAAGCCGGAGCGCATGGCCTCGCTCAATCTTTCAGCCTCCGAAGTGCGCCGTGCGCTGACGAACAACAACTATCTCTCCGCCATCGGCATGACCAAAGGCTCGATGACGAGCATCAATCTGGTTGCCAACACCAACCTCACCACATCCGCCGAGTTCCGCGAACTCGTCATTCGTGAAAAGAACGGCGCAATCGTGAAGCTCAAGGATATTGCCGATGTCGACCTCGGTGCGGAAGACTACGATTCCGATGTGCGCTTCTCCGGGCAGAAGGCCACGTTTGTCGGCATCTGGGTGCTGCCAACGGCGAATTCGCTCGACGTCATCAAAGCCGTGCGCGCCGAGATGCCGGAAATTCAAAAAGCATTGCCTGCCGGCATGAAGTCCGGCATTCCCTACGATGCCACGAAATACATCGAAGACGCACTTCATGAGGTGCTGCGCACACTTACGGAGACGCTGCTCATTGTAGTCGCGGTCATCTTCCTGTTCCTCGGCTCCTGGCGCTCGATCATCATTCCAGTTCTCGCAATTCCCATCTCGCTGATCGGCGCAGCGTTCATCATGCTCGTGTTTGGCTTCACGCTGAATCTGCTGACGCTCCTCGCGATCGTGCTGTCGGTCGGTCTGGTCGTTGATGACGCCATCGTCGTCGTGGAGAATGTCGAGCGGCATCTGCATGAAGGGCTCTCGCCGCTGCGCGCCGCAATAAAAGGCGCGCGAGAACTCGTTGGCCCCATCATCGCCATGACGATCACGCTGGCCGCTGTCTATGCGCCGATCGGAATTCAGGGGGGGCTCACCGGCACGCTCTTCCGTGAGTTCGCCTTCACCCTCGCGGGCGCGGTGATCGTGTCCGGCATCGTCGCCCTCACCTTGTCGCCAATGATGTGCTCGAAACTACTGCGCGAAGGTGATTCGCATCGCGGCTTCGCGGGCTTCGTGAACCGCCGCTTCGATGCTCTGCGTAACCGCTACCAGCGGATGCTCTCCAGCACACTGCAGTATCGTCCCGTGACGATCACGATGGCAGTGATCGTCATTCTTCTCGGCGTGCCTTTCTTCATGATGTCGAACAGTGAACTTGCGCCCAAAGAGGACCAAGGATTCATCCGCGGCGCGTTGCTGGCCTCACCGAATTCCACGATCGAGCAAACGATGCTCTACGCCGAAAAAGTGAACGAAGTCTTTCTCTCCATTCCCGAAACCAAGCACTCGTTCCAGATCACACAACCGTTCTTCGGCTTCGGCGGCATTGGATTGAAACCCTGGAGTGAGCGCAAGCGCTCTGCGGACCAGATTCTACCGGAGCTCTTCGGTAAAATGATGATGGTTCCCGGGGTGCGGGCGCTCGCGGCCCTGCCAGAGCCGCTGCCTGGAGGCTCGCAGTTTCCCATCGAATTTCTCATCACCACCACGGCAGAGCCGCGGGAGCTGTTCGATTACACGAACCAGATCGTTGCCAAGGCGATGCAGAGCGGCGTCTTCATGTTCGTGGAAACTGATTTGAAATACGACATGCCGCGTGCCGAGATCGTGTTCGATCGTGACAAGGTCGCATCGCTCGGACTCAACTTGCAACAGGTCGGGGCGGATCTCAGCACCATGCTCGGCGGAAATTACGTGAACCGATTCAGCAACCAGGGCTTCAGCTATCGCGTGATCCCACAGGTGAAGCGCAGCGAACGGCTCACCACCGACCAACTGGCGAACTACTACGTCAGCGGCCCGGGCGGGAAACTCGTTCAGCTCTCGACCTTCGCCACGATCAAGCAGTCGACCGAGCCCCGACAACTCAACCGCTTCCAGCAGTTCAACGCTGCGAAAATCCAGGCCGCGACTCCGCCTCATATCACACTCGACCAAGCACTGAAGGTGCTGGAAAACGCCTCCCGTGAAGTCTTGCCGAAAGGTTATAATTTGGATTACGCCGGAGAAGCACGGCAGCTTCGCGGTGAAGGGAACAAGCTCACCTCCACCCTCGCCATCTCGATCGTGCTTATTTTTCTCGTGCTTGCCGCGCAATTCGAGAGCTTCCGCGATCCGCTCATCATCCTCGCCGGCTCAGTGCCGCTCGCGCTCACCGGCGCCTTAATGTTCAGTTTCCTCGGCTTTACGACCATCAACATCTACAGCCAGGTTGGACTGATCACGCTCGTCGGACTCGTTTCCAAAAATGGAATTCTCATCGTCGAATTCGCCAACAAACTTCAAGAGCAGGGCCGAGATAAGCTGCACGCCGTCATCGAAGCCGCCGCCACACGACTGCGCCCGATCTTGATGACATCCACAGCCACGGTCTTCGGTCACTTCCCGCTGGTCATCGCCACGGGCGCCGGCGCCGCTGCGCGCAACAGCATCGGTATCATGCTCGTCAGCGGCATGATCATCGGCACGCTGTTTACACTATTTGTCGTGCCAAGCTTCTACGTGCTCATTGCTCGAGACCGCCGCCGGCACCCGCTCACGCAATTTAATGACGAACCCGAGGATACCGAATTGCCCGCTTCCGTAACTGCAGTTGCACCTTAATCATTCGCCGTAGACGCAACGGTCCAGCATTCCAAATTGAAGAGTGCACTTGCAAAGACGCCAATTCTCCCTTCCCTCCCAACTCATGAAACTGCCGACACTCCCAATCGCTTTGCTCCGCGAAATTCAGCGGCCAAAAACAGGGCGGTTATTCTTCGAATGAAGCGATCGTCGACTGGTGGCGCAAGTTTAACGACTCACAGTTGAACAACTTCGTTTCGCGCGCCCTGTCCAACAACCCCGACCTCAAGATTGCCGCAGCACGAGTCGAGGAAGCCAGAGCCTACAAGAATTCTGTCCGTCTAGATTATTTTCCCACCGTAACGTCAGCGGCAGGTTATAAGAACTCCCAGCGCAGCCTTGCTGAGACCAACGGACTCGCATTCGGCCCGCGCAGTGTCGAAATCTACAGCGCTGGATTTGAAGCAACCTGGGAACTCGACATCTGGGGCAAAGTCCGACGCACCAACAAGGCGGCAGCAGCCGATGTCGCCACCGCTGAGGCTGACCGGCATAACGTCATGGTTATTCTCACTGCCGAGGTCGCGCGTGCCTACCTCGAACTCCGCGGACAGCAAAACCTGCTCTCCGTCGCCCGGCGCAATGCCGATAACCAGGCCGAGAGCCTTAAGCTCACTGAATCGCTTTTGCAGGGCGGTCGTGGCACTGAGCTGGACACTTCGCGAGCTCGCGCGCAGTTGAACACCACGTTGGCGGCCATCCCGTCCATCGAAGCCTCGATCAGCAAAAACATTCATCGCATCAGCGTGCTTATTGGAGAACAGCCAACCGTGCTCCAGAGCGTGCTCGCCTCTGCCAAACCCATGCCCGCGTTGCCCCATCCGATCCGCATCGGCGATCCCGCAGGATTGTTGCGCCGGCGTCCAGATGTTCAAGCTGCGGAGAAGGCTCTCGAATCCGCCACTGAACGAGTCGGCGTGGCTGTGGCCGGTCTTTTCCCCGCCGTCACTTTTAATGGCGCAGCCGCAATTCAGGCCAACTCACTATCCGGCCCAGGAAGCGCCGCCACCTCCTTCGGCCCGAGCATCTCCTGGCCTGCGTTCAACATCGGACGCGTGCAAGCCCAGATTGACGCTCAGGGCGCGCGCGCCAAGGCCCAACTCGCCACCTACCAGAAAGTTGTGCTAGCGGCGCTCGAGGAAACCGAGGATGCCCTCGTGGACTACGGCCGCCAGCGTGCCCGCCGCGATTATCTTGCCGAGGCTTCCAAAGCATCCGAGCAAGCCGTCAAGCTGGCGACTGATCGCTATCAAAATGGTGTCACCGACTTCCTGACCGTGCTAGATGCCCAGCGGCAGATGCTCCTTGCCCAGAGTGAACTCGCCGCCAGCGAGACCGTCACCGCCACTGACCTGATCGCGATCTACAAAGCACTGGGCGGCGGCTGGCAAGGAAAGTGACGTGGTCATGCGGCCTTACGCGTGAATCTGAAAGCAAAGTAGCTCGCGAGGCCCATCGCGAGCGCCTCATTTTCTTAAAAGAATACTCTCGCGAAGAGACTCGCGAGCTACGTTTTCTCCGCAGCCCGCCGGTTCGGCTTGGTATCCACCACGAAGCGGATCAAGCCCTGCACGGTGCAATGGGCCTCCACCGGATGACGCAGCGGAAGCTTCCCGTGAATCCGGTAGACATTGCGCCGGCCCTGACGTGAACGCTCCAGGATGCCGCCGGCTTCCAACTCGGATACGACTTTGTGAATCGCCCGCTCGGTGATCCCAACCGCTGTCGCGAGGTCACGCAGCCGCATCTCCGGATCGGCGGCCAAACAGAGCAGGACATGCGCATGATTGGTAAAAAAGGTCCAGTCACCATGATCAGATCGTGCCGGTGCAGATTTTTTCATAATTATGTTTGACGCATTAGATATGCACTGTAATACATGTAATACAGTTCATGTATTAAACTTCTTGATAAGAAACACCAGAAACAACCTTCGCGCAAGCCTCAACCCTTCTAATGGAACTCCTGCAATCTCTCTCCGCCAGCCTGCTTTCCCCCATGGTCCTGGCCTTCGTCCTAGGCATCATCGCTGTCCTGCTCAAGAGCGACCTGAAATTTCCCGAAGAACTGCAATCTGCGCTCACGATCTACCTGCTCTTTGCCATTGGTCTGAAAGGCGGCATGAAGCTGGAGGGACTCAGTCTGATGGTGGTGGGCGGACCGTTGCTCGGCGCCATTCTGCTGAGCATCACCATCCCCATCTGGAGCTTCTATGTGTTGAAAGGATTTGTCAGATTGAATTCGATCAATGCCGGTGCCGTTGCTGCGCATTACGGCTCTGTCTCAGCCGTCACCTTCAGTGCTGTGATGGCCTTCTTAGAGAATGCGAAAGTTCCTGTGGAAGGTTTCGTCCCGGCGCTGCTTGCTGTCATGGAGGCACCCGCGATCATCGTGGCCGTCTTTCTGGCCATGAGAAAGAGCAGCGCCGACAGCTCGGCCTCCGGCGGATTCAAGCACCTGCTCCACGACCTGCTCACCGGCAAAGGCATCATCCTGCTCCTCGGTGGATTGGTCATCGGATTGCTCTCCGGTCATAAAGGCTTTGATCAAGTCGCGCCGCTTTTCGATGCGCCTTTCAAAGGTGTGCTCACCTTGTTCCTCCTGGAAGTCGGTCTCGTCACCGGACGGAGATTGCATGATCTAAAGACCGTGGGCTGGCGGCTGGTGGCCTTTGCGATCCTGATGCCGATTCTTCATGGCTTCATCGGCGCGCTGGTTGGCAAGTGGTGTGGCCTGGGCATCGGCGGCACCACCGTGCTGGCCACGCTGGCGGCCAGTGCTTCTTACATCGCGGCACCTGCTGCCGTTCGCATCGCCTTGCCGACGGCCAGTCCTGCGCTCTACTTCACCTCGTCTCTCGCCATGACTTTCCCCTTCAACATCGTTTTCGGCATTCCGATCTACCACGGCTTCGCCAAATTTCTGTTCCACGCATAACCCAACCAAACCAACCCTATCATGAAACACTATCTTCATCTTGCCCTGGCTCTTGTTGCTCCATTCTCCTTGATCAGTTGTGCCACATCCAAAGTGCAGACCAAGGATTCTCAAGCTGCGATCACCCCCCAACAAGCTGTGAAAGCTCTCCAAGACGGCAACGCACGTTTCGCAGCCGGGCACAGCACCCATCGCAATCTGATGGCTCAAGCCAGGAAGACCTCATCAGGACAGCATCCCATCGCGGCGGTTCTCGGTTGCATTGATTCGCGAGCTTCCAATGAGCTGATCTTCGATCAAGGCATCGGCGATATTTTCAGCGCCCGGGTTGCCGGCAATGTGCTCAATGATGATATCCTCGCGAGCCTCGAATTCGCCACGGCCAAATCAGGTGCCAAAGCCATCATGGTCGTAGGTCACACCCGCTGCGGTGCAGTGGGCGGTGCTTGCTCCGGCGCCAAGCTGGGCCATGTCACCGGACTTCTGGAAAAAATCAAACCAGCGGTCCGAAAAATCTCATCGGACCCGAAATGCGAACATGCAGGGCCCGCCTTCGAAGACCAGGTTACAGCGGAAAATGTGAAGCAAGTCGTCGCCGCCATCCGGGCCCAGAGCCCGATTCTGGCACAACTTGAACGCGACGGAAAGCTCGTCATCACCGGTGGAATTTACCATCTGGACACCGGCCTTGTTGAGTTCTTCAGTCAGAATTGATATCCGAACTTCATGCACCGCGTCTTCGTCAATTCCAACAGCCCGCGCCCCGTCACCATCGGCATTCTCGGTGGAGGTCAGCTGGCACTCATGCTGGCCCGCACCGCTTCACAACTCGGCATGCGCGTCCATGTGCTCGAACCTGCGACTAACTGCCCGGCGCAACACGCTGTCGCCGAATTTCGCTCAGGTGACTGGTCCGATCCGGCCATACTCCTCGAATTCGCCAAGGATGTCGACGTCATCACCTTGGAGAATGAATTCATCGGAGCCGGTCTCCTGGCCGATCTTGAACAGCGAGGACATGTGGTGCTGCCATCGTCCAAGACGATGCGCCTGGTTCAGGACAAGCTGGTGCAAAAAGAAACTCTGAGCAGGGCCGGCATCCCCGTAGTGGAGTTCGAATCAGTGACATCGGAACAAGACCTGACCCGCGTCAGTGCGACATTAGGCTTCCCGTTTGTCCTCAAACGCCGCACCTTTGGCTATGACGGAACGGGCAACGTCACCGTGTCCTCCGCGCAGGAATTAGAAAGCGCCGTGCAACATCTCGGCGGCTACAAGACAGGGCTTTATGCCGAGAAGTGGTGCCCGTTTACCATGGAACTGGCCATCATGATCACGCGGAGCAGCACGGGCGAGACCGCACTCTACCCCGTGGTCGAGTCCCGGCAGGATAATCACGTGTGCAGCAGCGTGCTGGCGCCGGCGGATATTTCCGACGAAGTCTTCAATCTCGCCAGGGAGATGGCCTTGCGCGCCGTGGACGCGATCGAAGGCGTCGGAACCTTCGGCATCGAGTTTTTTCTCTTGCAAGACAACGTGCTGTTGCTCAATGAAATCGCGCCGCGCGTTCATAACTCCGGCCACTACACTCTGGAAGCTTGTGATTGTTCTCAATTCGAAAATCACATCCGGGCCATTCGCGGTCTCCCGCTGGGGAATACAGAACTCCGGAGCTATGCCGCCATGGTCAATCTCCTCGCCAAGTCCAACGGCAGTGGCGCGCCCTGCGGTATTGGCGAAGCTCTCGCAGTTCCCGGCGCCAGAATTCATCTCTACGGAAAACTCCGGGCGACACCCGGCAGAAAAATGGGACATGTCACCGCCTTGGGTGACAGTGCTGAGGAAGCACTCGCCACAGCCACCCGCGCCGCCAACTGCATTCACTTTGAAAACTAAATCTGCATGACCAGCCAGACACATCCCATCATTGGAATCATCATGGGCAGCGATTCCGACTGGCCCACCATGCGAGCCGCGGCGGAAGTCTGCCGTGACTTCGATATCCCCTTTGAAGCCCGCGTGGTCTCCGCGCATCGCACACCAGATGACATGGCGACCTATGCGCGCAGTGCCATCGAGCGCGGCCTCCGAGTCATCATTGCTGGAGCAGGCGGCGCCGCCCATTTGCCCGGCATGGCGGCCAGTCACACCGTGCTGCCCGTGATCGGCGTCCCGGTGGAGTCCAAGGCTCTGCATGGAATGGATTCCCTGCTCTCCATCGTGCAAATGCCCGCCGGCATTCCCGTGGCCACCGTTGCCATCGGCAACGCCCGCAACGCCGGCCTGCTGGCTCTCCAGATTCTGGCCACGACCGACGTGATCCTGCGTGAAAAACTAATCCGCTTCCGCGAACGCATCGCTATTGAGTCTCGCTCGAAGGTCGTGGGGCTGGAGTGAGAACGGCCAGGGATCGGCGGAGCGCTGCAAGCTGCCGTTCGATTTTGAGCAGCTCATCTGCATGAGTGCCGGAGGGATCTTGCTTCTGTGCATCCAGCTCCGCATGCATCTCGGTCATGCTGTTCATGATGACGCCGATGAAAAGGTTCAGCATGATCATGGTGCCCAGCAGGATGAAGGTGACGAAGTAGGCGGCGGCTGTGCCCGGCGCTGATCCTTTCGCAGTTGCAAAGATGTCGCTCCAGTTGTCGAGGGTGATGATTTGAAACAGACTCATGAGGGCGGACGCCAAACTGCCGAAATGCTCGGCGTCGTGGTTGCCAAACAGATGCACACCCATGATCGCGTAGATGTAGAACATCACTCCGAGAAGCAGGCCGACGTAGCCCATGGAACTGAAGCTCTTGATCAGCGCGCCCACCAGCATTTGCAATTTCGGCAGCGCGGTCACCAGCCGCAGCAGACGCAACACCCGCGCCAGCCGCAACACAGCGGCGAACGGTCCCCCGATGGGCAGCAGGCATATGGCCACGATGATAAAGTCAAACACGTTCCAGCCATCGCGGAAGTAGTCGAGCGGGCGGCGGCCATGCGCGACAAGCTTCAGCACGATCTCGCAGATAAAGATGGCGAGCACGGCGGCGTCGAGCGCATGAAGGAGCGGCCCGTGTGCTGCGACCATGACCGAGTTCGTCTCCACCCCGGCCAGGATTCCGGCGCAGAGAATGACAATGACGATGGCTCCATGAAACCATCTTGAACCAACCACTTGTTTTGCGAGTAATATCATAACAGAGGGAAAACTGGCGTTTCACTACCATGGTCTCGACATCAGGGGTGCCCCGGGGGCATCCCGGGGGCATGGGAAATATGCAGTTCTGCTTTCTTCGGCCGCAGCAGCGACACGACGATTGAGGCGGCAAGCACAGCGACGATCACACCGAGCGAGACCAGCGTGTCGATCTTGTAAGGCGTGTGCCCAAGCAGCATCTTCACACCGACGAAGGCGAGCACGACACCCAGGCCAATCTTGAGGTAGTGAAATTTATCCATCACTCCCGCGAGGGCGAAGTAGAGCGAGCGTAGGCCGAGAATGGCGAAGACGTTCGAGGTATAGACGATGAACGGATCCTTGGTGACCGCGAAGATCGCGGGGATCGAATCAACCGCGAAGATGAGGTCGGAGAACTCAACAAGCAGCAGCACGATAAAGAGCGGTGTGGCCATGCGGATACCGTTTTCCCGAACGAAAAGCTTGTCGCCGCGATAGTCGTTCGTCACCGGCATGAGCTTTTTGAACCAGCGCACCAGCGGGTTGCGCTCGGGATGAATCTCCTCCTCGCGCTTCACGATCATCTTAATGCCCGTGAGAATGAGGAACGCGCCGAAGATGTAGATAATCCACGTGAAGCGTTCGATCAACGCGGCGCCGAGGAAGATCATGACCGCGCGCATGATCAGCGCGCCGAGGATCCCCCAGAAGAGCACCTTGTGTTGATAAAGCGCCGGCACCGCGAAGTAGGAAAAGAGCAGAGCGAAGACGAAGACGTTATCCACGCTGAGCGACTTCTCGATCACATAGCCGGTGAAGAACTCGAGCCCCTTCTGCGACCCCATGTAGTGCCAGACACCGAGGTTGAAGAGCAACGCGAGCGTGACCCAGACGACAGTCCACGCCATCGATTCCTTAAATGTCACGACATGCGCCTTCCGATGGAAGACGCCAAGATCGAGGGCGAGCATGAAGAGGACGAAGACGTTGAAGCCGATCCAGAGCCAGGGGTTATCAGTCATTATTTATGATGGTTGTGTCGAAGCATGGATGAGTGAGATGCAATCTGTCGCGCGCGAAGAAGGCGATGCGCATCAGGGTTGCGGAGGGATCGCATCTGGAACGTGGCTAAGATGCAACTCTGCTTTCTTCGGCATCAAGAGCGACACAATGATCGAGGTGGCGAGCACGAGGACGATGACGCCGAGCGAGACCAGCGTGTCGATCTTGTAAGCTGTGTGACCGAGCAGCATCTTCACGCCGACGAACGCGAGCACGACACCGAGGCCGATCTTGAGGTAGTGGAATTTATCCATCACTCCCGCTAGGGCAAAGTAGAGCGAGCGCAGACCGAGGATGGCGAAGACGTTCGAGGTATACACGATGAATGGATCCTTGGTGACCGCGAAGATCGCCGGGATGGAATCGACCGCGAAGATCACATCGGAAATTTCAACCAGCAGGAGCACAACGAAGAGCGGTGTCGCCATGCGGATGCCATTTTCGCGCACGAAGAACTTGTCGCCACGATAGTCGCTGGTCACCGGCATCAGCTTCTTGAACCAGCGCACCACCGGATTGCGCTCGGGATGAATCTCCTCCTCGCGCTTCACGACC